>NZ_BAAHAR010000039.1:0-90407 GCF_054777395.1 Nocardiopsis oceani | reverse complement strand
GACGTGGTCGTCGCAGAAGACGTAGAGTGCGGTCAGAAGGGTGTCCAGGTCTCGTTTCACACCAAGACTCTGCGGCACCCTTCGCTGTGTCCGCTACCTGCTTACACATCGGACTCACTCATCTAGGAGGACTCTCCGCCGCCTTGCGATGCACCATCCTGAACGCCGCTCCGTAACGGGCAAACCCCGACCGACGCGGCATTAGCATGTACCGGTGCCGCGAACGGGCTGACCTGCGAGGCTCCGCGCACACCGACAACCAGCGGAACACCGAGGGGAACCGACCGTGAGCGACGAGCGCGAGAACCTGACCTACGAGCTCTTCGGTACGGCGATGCGCGAGATGGCCCAGGCCATCGCCGACGACGGGTACGAGCCCGACATCATCCTGTCCATCGCCCGGGGCGGGCTCTTCGTCGCCGGCGGGCTGGGCTACGCCCTGGACGTCAAGAACCTCCACGTCATGAACGTGGAGTTCTACACGGGGGTCGGCACGACGCTGGACATGCCGGTCATGCTGCCGCCGGTGCCCAACGTGGTCGACTTCGGCAAGAAGAAGGTGCTGGTCGCCGACGACGTCGCGGACACCGGGAAGACGCTCAAACTCGTGCACGACTTCTGCGCCGAGCACACCGCGGAGGTGCGTAGCGCGGTCATCTACGAGAAGCCGCAGTCCCTGGTCAAGTGCGAGTACGTGTGGAAGCACACCGACCGCTGGATCAACTTCCCCTGGTCAGTGGAGCCCCCCGTCGTCCACCGCGAGGACCAGGTGCGCGACGCCTGATCCCCGCGACCCGGACTCCGGCGCGGACCGGGCCGAAAGCGGCCCGCCCGGCTCAGTCGTCGGCCGCCCGCTCTCCGTCCGGTTCCGAGGCACGGGACTCGGAACCGTCCCTGACGGGGACCGGGCGGAACAGGATCCGCGCCATGGCGCCCAGCATCACCGCGCCCAACAGGAGCATGCCGAGCGCCGCGGGGACCTGCAGGGCCTGCGGCAGGTAGAGCGGCAGATGCCAGGAGGGGTGCTCCGTCCCCGCGAGGGTTCCGATCAGCGAGGCCACCCCCTGGTAGAACGGCAGCCAGAAGGTGAGTCCCAGTACCGCCAGCGCGGCCCCGGCACCGCTCGACATGTTGTCGACACTGCGCTCGAGCCGGGTGAGGAATGCCCACTCTTCCTCAGCGTCCCGGACCTCGCCCGACCCGTCCTGGCCCGGACCGGCTTCGGCGCGCTCTGCGGCGGACGGCTCCACGCACTTCCCCGCCGTGGCGTCCCACCCCCACCGCAGGGTGTTCAGCAGTTCGGGCCCCCGGGTCTCCAGCCTGCGGTAGGCCACCCGTCCCAGGCCCCAGCCCAGCAACAGCCCTTCGACGGCACCGAAGGCGATCGCGGCCCAGACGAAGTTCGGGTTGTCGGTGAACACACCGAGGCCGACCAGGGCAGCGGGCGGGGCAGCACACACCAACAGCAGCGGGAACAGCACCGTGAACTGCCCCGACGGATCGCCGGAGGCCAGCGGGCTTCCACCGTGCCGGTGCGGTTCCGGTCCGGGCGCGGGCCACAAGACCGCGAACAGCACGCTCAGACCGACACCCGCGCCGGTCAGTGCCGGGAGTACCGCCGCCACCCAGGGCCACGCCCAGTCCTGTCCGGTGAACACGATGCCGCCCACCGACACCACGAGCGAGATCGGCACGAAGACCAGCAACCACGTGAGCTGGCGGCCCCGTACGTCCCGCCGCTCAGCGCCCGGGGTGAGCAGGGTCTGCCACAGTGCACTGCCGTCCAAGGCGTAGACGTTCAGCGACATCAGAGCGGCCAGGGCGACCATGATCAGACCGGCCAGCGGGATCATGAAGGCCATCCCCACCAGCAGTCCCATCGCGCAGACCAGCACACCCGTCCACAGGGCCACGCGCAGCTCGAGGGCTCGCCTCGGGTCCTTGCCCCACGTGCGCAGTTCACGGGCCATCACCGCGCCCAGCGGACCGGACGGCAAAAAGCGCTGGAGCGCGCTGGTGACGCCGCGGCCGCTCCGCGCCGGGCTGGTGGTCGGGCTGCTCACCCGCTTGCGGACCAGCACACCCCACACGGCGAGCAGGCCCACGGCGAGCGCGAGCAGTCCGAGCACCGCGCCGAGGGCGGCCAGAAGGGAACCCTCCCCCGCCGCTTGGACGGCGAATACGCCCCAGCCCGACGGCAGAGCGAGCGCGATGGTCGAGTACGGGGCGGCCACACCTTCGTTCCACAACAGCGCGAAGACGTCGGTGTACTGGGAGACCGCCTGGTAGATCATGAAGACCGAGAACCCGGTGGCCAGGACCGCCGCGCTCTGGATCGCGCTGATCTCGACCCCGACGCGGGTGCGCAGGGCGGCGCTGACCATCGCGGTGAACACGCGGGAGCAGAGGACGATCACGACCACCGTGAGCGGGATCGCGGCCAAGGACACCAGCGCGGCGACCGGGCCGAAGCGGATGGCCAGGGTGAACAGTGAGAGGGCCGCCACCGTCGTGACGGGGACCGTGACACCCACGAAGGACGAGGCCAGCAGACCCAGCATGACCGTCCGGAGCGGCACGGGCTCCAGGGCGAAGTACTCCGGCCGCAGCGACTCGTCACCGCCGCTGCCGCCCGAAGGTCCCGCCACCCAGCACACCAGCCACACACCAAGGACGGTCGCGAGGAGGCTGACCACAGCTTCCAGCGGGGCGAAAACGGAGACCATCACGGTGGCGACCGCCAAGGCCAGGCCGACCGCGCCACCGACCATCCGGCGCGTACTGGACCCGTTGCGCAGGATCGCCAGCTTCATGCGGAGCATCACGCCAACCATGAGAACCCCTTCACCGGCTCGGGGGCACCGACGAGGTCCACGAAGGCCCCTTCGAGGCTCTCGCGGTCTCCCCGCACGTCCTCCGTCGTGCCCGAGGCGAGCACCTGGCCGCGGGCGATGACCCCGACGTGGTCGCAGACCTGCTCGACGAGCGCCATGACGTGACTGGAGATGATCACCGAACCGCCCGCGTCGGTGAAGGAGCGCAGGATCCCCTTGATCACCGTCGCGGAGATGGGGTCGACCGCCTCGAAGGGTTCGTCCAGGACCAGCAGCCGCGGCGCGTGGACCATCGCCCCGGCCAGCCCGATCTTCTTCCGCATACCCGCCGAGTACTCGATGATGAGGGTGTTCTCGGCCTCGTCCAGGCCCAGGCCGGCCAGCAGGTCGTCGACCCGCTCCCGGGTCTGTTCCCGGTCCAGTCCGCGGAGCTGGGCGAGGTACGTGAGCAGCTCCCGGCCGGTGAGGCGTTCGGGCATGGCCATGCCGTCCGGCAGGACACCGATCATCGACTTGGCCCGGACCGGGTCGGACCACACGTCGGCGCCGAAGACCCGGGCCCCGCCGCTGTCCGGTCGGAGCAGGCCGACCGCCATGGTCAACGAAGTGGTCTTCCCCGCGCCGTTGGGGCCGACGAGTCCGTAGAAGGATCCGCTGGGAACGGCGAGGCTGACGTGGTCGACTGCCTGTTTCGCGCCGAATCTCTTGCAGAGGTCGTACAGCTCGAAAGCGTGCGGATGGGGGGTCATGTGCACCTCAGAGCTCGTGTATTCGCGGTTGTGGCCACGACATTACCGAGGCGTACAGTCACGCGGTGTCCTCCGGTGGGGCCGGTGCGACGCCCCCGGTGTCCTCCGATCGGACGACACGGGAGCATGTCCCCCGATCAGACGTTCCGGTGGACGGCGAGCCGGTCGAGGAACCCCTCCATCTCGGAGCTCTGCGCGTCGAAGTCCCCGGGCTCACAGCTGAAGGCCATGACCAGTTCGGACAGCTCGAACCACTGCGCGAACATACGGACGGTGTAGTCGACACCGTCGCTATCGGTGTACTCCAGGTCCGCGACCTGGAACTGGGCGGGCCCGCCGTGGTTCTCCACTTCGACGACCGGACGCGGGGTGACCTCCACCGGACCGACCTCGCCCTCCAACGACTGGGCCCAGCTGTCGATGCTGCTCTGCGGGTCACCCTCCTGACCCGACGTGTTGTCCTCCCCGGCGTTGCTGTGCAGAGTCGTCACACAAGTACTCGTCTGGTGTGTGTAGGTGTAGATCCCGTCCTGCAGCTTCGGGTCCCAGCCGTCGGTTATGGCGTCGGACACGTCCCAGAGCGGAGGGCCGACGTCGGAGAGGTCTTCGGGGGCCTCCGCGACGTACTGATCGCTGTCGCTGTCCCCGTTGCCGTTCTCCTCTGCGCCCTCGTTCCCGGCTTCGGATGAGGACGCCTGCCCGCCACCTCCCTGGTGCGCTTCGGGGCCGCCGTCCTGGTAGGGAATGCAGGCGGTGGTCCCCACGGCCAGGGCCAGGGCGCCGAGCCCCAGGCCCCAGCGGACAGCGTGCACGCGCAGCGAGCCCGCGGGGGAGTGGGCCTTGGAGAGCCCGGAGGGCGCGGGGGTAGCGGGGGTAGCAGGGGCGGGGGTCTGCTGGGTGAAAGGCGTCTTCTTCGTCATGCCGACCATGCTCGCCCGGTACGCGCGTTCCGGAATGAGTATCCGTACTCATGAACCGCGTCCGCAAACGGCCCGAACCAGTGGGCCGCTCCGTGCATCGGTGCTGCCGGCACAGGTGCCATCGGTGGCGGCGCAACCGCCAGAGGCGTGGGGAGGGATCCGTCCGCTGTTTCACGTGAAACAACAGGTCGACGAAGGGATCAGTCGACCCGTCGCTGAGGCTACATACCGACGAAGCGATGTGTCGACAGATCCACCGCTGAACCCTCAGGCCTGTTCCCCGGAAATGCCCCGGACTCCCGCGGCGCCCGCAGCCGTCAACCTTGGTCGCGGGTGCCGGAAACTCTCCCGGAGGCGACTTGTCGACGGGGCGACCCAGCTATCCGTCCACTAGGCGGGACAGTTCGACGCGCGATCGGATCCCGAGCTTGCTGTAGATATTGCGCAGGTGGTGGTCGACCGTTCGGGTGCTGAGGTAGAGGCGTGCCGCGACCTCCCTGTTGGTGGCCCCGACCGCGACGTACCGGGCAATCCGCAGCTGTTGCGGGCTGAGCCGGTCCACGCCGGCCTCCTCGCGCACCGCCGTGCTCCCGCGCGCCGCCCGCAGCTCCTCCTCGGCCTGGCGCGCCCACGGCCTGGCGCCCAACAGCTCGAAGGCCTCCAAGGCGGTGTGCAGGTGCTCGCGGGCCCGGCCCGGATGCCTGGACCGGCGCAGGTGGCCGCCGTACAGCAGCCTGGTGCGGGCCTCCTCGAAATCGCAGTATCCGGAGGCGTGCAGGTCGAGCGCGCTCTGGAAGTACGCGCTCGCTTCCTCGCCGCCGCTGAGAAGTCCGCGGCAGCGCTTCACCAGGGCCATGGCGGTGTCGTTGCCGGTCGCCTCGGCCCAGCTGGCGAAGGTCGCCACACCGGGGTCGACCCGCACCTCGACCCCGCCGCGCACGGACGCCTCCACCAGGTGCGGGGTGAGCAACAGGCGTACCGCCGCGTGACCGCTCCCCGGACCGGAACGCGCCAGGACGCGCAACCGCACGGCTGCCTCCGCGGTGCGTCCGGCGCCGAGGTCGAGCAGGGCCAGTGCCCAGGCCGCGAGGCCCGCGGGCAGGCCGACGTCGTGTTCCCCAGCCAGCGCGAGGGCGGCCCCGGCGTGTTCACGGCACTCGGACTCCTCGCCCCTGATCGCGGCGACGAAGGCGAGCGCGCCCCGGTGGTGGCTCGCGCAGTTGCCCTGGCCGGACTCGTACGCCCGGCGCATCCCCTCGGTGGCGCTCTCCTCCGCCAGCGCGAGTCGGCCGAACCACATCTCGGCGTAGGTGAGGAACTCCAGGGCCTGGGGCACGACGGTGAGCGCACCGGTCCGGCGGGACACCGCCGCGGCGCGTCCGGCCAGGGCCCGCGTGCGCACGTGGTCACCGCGGAGCAGGCCAGCGATACTCCCCAGCACGAGGGCCTGCGGGTCACCGATCCGGTCCGCCGTGTCCTCGGCCCGTGCCAGGAGCGCGGCGCCCTCCGTGTGGCGGCCTTGGAACATGGCTGCCTTGCCGGTCATGTAGTCGAGGACGAGCCGGTTCCAGTGCTGGTCTCCGCTGGACCCCGCGTCGGTCTCGGGCCCGGCCATGAGGGTGCGGGCTCGCTCCGCGGTGGCGTAGAAGCGTTCGTGGTCGCCGGACAGGCAACTGGCTTCCCCCGCTTGGAGCAGCACGCGCAACGCGGTCCCGGGGTCGTTTCCGGCTAGCCGGTCCGCTGTGGCCCCCAGCCGCTGGAAGGCGTCGATGGCCACGCCCGAGCGCAGGTCCATTTCGGCACGGAGCAGGTCGACCTGGTCCTGGGCGGAGCGCACGCGTTCGAGGATGCCGCGGGCCCGGACCGCGTTTCCGGACAACCAGGCCGATCGGGCGGCGTCGGCCAAGCGCCGCCCCTTGGTCACGGGGTCGGGGGTCAAACGGGCGGCGTGCTCGTGGAAGCGGGAGGCGCAGGCGTGGCCGCGCCGGTCGGCCTCGCGGAAGGCCGCTCGGTGAAGCGCCGCGGCGACCTGTTCGTCGGGGGCGCTCCCGGCCAGAGCCCGGTGCCATGCCGCGCTGTCGGTGTCCTGTGCTTCGTCGTAGTCCTGGGCGAGCGCCAGATGGACGGAACGCCGCCCTGAGGAGGAGGCTCGGTGGTAAGCGGCGGAGCGGGCCAGCGGGTGGGTGAAGACCACGTGGCCGCCCTTCTCGGTGACCAGCCCGGCCACCCGTGCTTCCGCAAGGAGGCCGGGGGAGCCCCTTGGAGAACCGGCGGTGGCGCCGTGGCCGGGTTCGGCGGCGGCTCTGGCCAGTTCGAGGCGGGTGGTCTCGGGCAGCTCGGAGAGGGCGGCGGCGAAGGCGTCGGTGAGGCCGCCGAAGGAGCGCGGCGGCTGTTCGAGGGCGACCGCCCCGGACCGCTGTTCGGGACTGGCCGCGTCCAGCAGCTCGAGTGCGGCGCGAGGGTTGCCCTCCGACGCATCAGCGAGCTCCCGGGCCACCGGCGGCGCCGTCGTTTCGCCCCCGCCCAGAATGAGCAGGAGGGCCTCCCGCGCCAGCGGGCGCAGCCGCAGCACAGGAATACCGGCGAGGCGGTCCGCGTCGCCGTCCGGTGCGCTGAGCAGGACCGCCGCCCCTTCATGGGTGAGTCTGCGCGCGGCGAAGGCCACGGCTTCCCGGGACGGTTGGTCGAGGAGGTGGAAGTCGTCCACGCAGAGGAGCAGGGGACTCTCGGCCGCGACCTCGGAGATCAGGCCCAGGGCCGCGTTGGCCAGCGGGAAGGGTTCCGCGGGTTCCCCGGTGCCCAAGGCCCGGGTGAGCACCGTACGCTGCTCCGTCGGCAGGCGGGGGAGGTAGGGGAGCGCGGGCCTGAGGAGCTGGTGCAGTCCGGCCATGGGGATCCGGCCCTCGCCCGGTGCAGCACGTGCCCGGAGCACGGTGAAGTCGCGGGCTTCCTCGCCGGCCCGATCCAGCAGGGCCGTCCTGCCCGTACCGGGGGCGCCCGTCACGAGCAGGCCGCAGCTCTCTCCGGAGCGTGCGGCCTCGAGCAGGTGGCGGACGGATGAGAGTTCGTGGTCACGCCCGTACAGAGGCGCTGGGTGTGTGAGCGGGTTCACACTCCCTTAAGTTACCCGTCAGTTAAATACGAGTAAAGGGACCGGCGATTCAGCCGATGCGCTCAGTGTGATGCCGGGCACACAATCGAGTTCCCCCACCGACGGAGCTCGCATGAGACGCCTGATCCCCCTCCTGTGCGGTTTCGTGCTCGTCCTGAGCACGGCCCTGCACGCCGCACCCGCTTCCGCCGACTCGCACACCCCCGTCGTCTTCGTCCACGGCTTCATGGGCAAGGGCGGCCAGTGGGACGACATGCGCGACGCCCTGGCCGACGACGGCTACCCCGATGACCGGCTGCACGTCTTCTCCTACGACTGGGCCCGTTCGAACACCACCATCGCCGGAGAGCTCGCCGACCACGTCGACGACGTCCGGGGCCAGCACGACGCCGACCGGGTGCACCTGGTGACCCACTCCATGGGCGGCCTGTCCTCGCGCTACTACATCCAGAACCTCGGCGGCACGGAGACCGTCGACCAGTGGGTCTCCATCGGCGGCCCCAACAACGGGACCAATATCGCCAACCTGTGCCCCTCGCCGATCACCCCCTGCGAGGAGATGCGGCACGGATCGGACTTCCTGGACGGTCTCAACGACGACGACCCCACGCCGGGGCCGGTCGGGTACACCACCATTCGGTCCTCCTGTGACGCCGTCATCTCACCGACGGACAGCACCTCCCTTCCCGGGGCGGACAACATCGCGACCGGATGCGTCGAGCACATCTCCATGATGTGGAACGGCGGGGTCATCGACCACGTACGGGATATCGTCGGCTGACCCGCTTACAGCCGAGGAGACCCCCAGGGCGACCTGTCGACAGCTCGACAAACCGACAGATCGGCAGACCGACAGATCGACGGGCCGGCAGAGCGACGGGCCGCCCCGGACGGTCCCCGAGGGCCCTACCTCAGTGGATGCCCTCGGGGACCGAACCGGTGACCGCGAGGTCCCGGAAGCGCGCGCGGAACCCGGCCCGCTGCGGGGAACAGCACATGACGCCCACGAGGCACCGCTCCGCCGGGACCAGGTACCCCAGCCGAAGCATCCGCCATTTGCCGTTCTCCAAGTACTGGACCTGCACCGAATCCCGTCGCCGGGTCAGCCTCAGGGTGAACTCAGGGCCCGGGTCCGCGGGCACCACCACCGACCAGTCGGAGACGTCCCTCGTGACCACGGCGCTCAGGTGCGGGACCCCGTCGGTGTACTCGACCCCGGTCTTCACCCAGTTGCGCTCGTCCACCCGGACCATCAGTCCGAGTTGGTCGTACAGCTCCTCGTAGTCGCCGGAGAAGGTCACCTGTGCGGTGAAGTCACCTTCGACCTCCGCCGCACGGAAGTGCCCGTCGTCACGGACGAACCCGTAGTAGGTCTCCCGCCAGAAGTCGGTCCGGTCCCCGGTGGTTGCGGTCAGGACGCCCCCGTCCACCGCCCATTCCGGAGGCTCGTTGACCCATCGCATGTCGGGAAGCATGGCCCGCCCTTCCATTGGCCTCGAATGCCGGTATCCAGTGCGCCGGAGTCCGTTGCGCCGGGCTCCCGCGTACCGAAGTCCGGGAGTCTATCAACGGGCCGGCCCCGCCCCGTGTCGACAAAGCGGCCGGGCGACAAAGCGTGTTCTCGACAGGCCTCCCCGTCGGGAGACGGCCGGGAGGCGGCCGGCGGGAGGGGCAGTAGGAGACGACAGACGGGGTCGGCGGCCGCCGTAGCGGTGGCCCGCCGACCCCTCCGAGGAGCTCCCGGGATCGCCTGGTCAGGCAGCGCTGGTGGGCTCGCTCTCGTCCGCGTGCAGGTCCACGCCCTGGATGCGCTTGCTCACCAGCGAGACCGCGATGAAGGAGAGCACTGAGAGGCCGATGATGTAGACGCCGATCATCCACGAGACGCCGAAGGACGTCAGGATCATCTCCGCGATCATCGCCGCGAAGGCACCGCCCAGGATCGCGCCGAGAGCGTAGCCGATGGACACACCCGAATACCGGACCTCGGCCGGGAACATCTCCGCGTACAGCGCCGACTGCGGACCGTAGCTCAGCCCGAAGGTCAGGGTGAAGATGAAGACACCCAGGAAGTACATGTAGATGTTGCCGGTGTCGACCATGAACCACAGCGGGACCGCCCAGACGGCCAGCAGGACGTAGCCGAGCTGGAAGGTGCGGACCCTGCCGAGCTTGTCGCTGATCCAGCCGCCGTAAAGCGTGGAGATCAGCCAGCCGAACGAGGCCAGCGCGGTCGCCAGCAGCACTGGGCTCCGCTCCATACCGAGCCCGAACTCCTCCACCGGGCGCGAGGCGTACGTCGCCAGGAAGGCGATGACCAGGTATCCGGCGGCGTTGTTGGCGACGAAGATCAGCGCGGAGAGCACGACCGCCCTGGTGTGGTTGCGGAACAGCTTGCCCAGCGGGGCCGACGACTTGGCCCGGCGGTTCTGCATGTGCTTGAAGACCGGGGACTCCTCCACGGTCTTGCGGATCAGGTGACCGACGATGATCAGCACGAAGGACAGCAGGAACGGGATGCGCCAGCCCCAGTCCATGAAGGCCTCGGTTCCGATGGCCGCGGTGATCCCCCACAGAACGAGGGTCGCCAGGATCATGCCGCAGGGCACGCCGATCTGCGGGTAGGAGCCGAAGTACCCGCGCTTCTTGACCGGGGCGTGCTCGACCGCCATCAGGGCGGCGCCGCCCCACTCCCCGCCGGCGGAGAATCCCTGGAGGATGCGCAGGAAGATCAGCATGATCGGTGCCGCCATGCCGATCTGGGCGTAGGTGGGCAGCAGACCGATCGCACAGGTCGCGACACCCATCAGGACGAGGGTGAACACCAGGATCCGCTTACGCCCGAACCGGTCGCCGAGGTGGCCGGCGACGATCGCGCCCAACGGCCGGAAGAGGAAGGAGATGCCGATGGTCGCGAACGAGAGGACCTGTGCCACGACCGGGTTGGAGTCGGACAGCGGCGCCAGGAAGAGCGGCGCCAGCACCAGACCCGCTGCCTGGGCGTAGATGAAGAAGTCGTACCACTCGATGGTGGTGCCGACCATGGTCCCCGCGAGGACCTTTCGCTTCTCTTTGGGGTCGAGGGTTCCACCAGGGCCTGAGACCGCGGCGTCGGAAGTCGCCATTACTGCTCCGTAGGTTCTCTACCGGCTTGAGGGGGCCGAGTTCGCTGAAGGGCCCACGCCGGACGGCACCATCGCCACGGGACAGAGCGGTGGAAAGCCGGGCAGATCATGAGCCCCAGGACACCATGCCATGTGACTCAAGCAACTTTCCATAGCGAATTCTGATTTTCGCAGTTAGGAACACATGTACTGACCGAACGGTCGGTGAGAAAGCCCTGCTGACGGGGGACTTCTGGCCCCCTGCGCCCTTCGTCCACGGGAAAGAAGAAAGAGCCAGAGGAGTCCACACTCCGAGACACAGCGGTACGACGGCGGAAGACCGGAAGACCGGAGACAGTAGTGCGACAGATCGGCCTGTCGGCATCTGGGATCGAACTCTCGAGAAGTCTCCGGATCCCCTCGGCTGGGAAGCGGAGCGGGCCGTTCCGGGGCCACCCGTCCGGAGACTGCAGGCCCGCTGTCCACACGATTCAGGAGAGCGCGAGGCAGTTGAGGGGCATTGGCGAAGTGAAGTCTCTGGAGGGCCTGGCCACGTCCCACCAACGGCCCGTGCCCTTGTCCATACCGGAGAGATCGGGGGTTGCCCCGAGGGTGGGGGCTGCCCCGAGGGTGGGGGTGCTTCGGTGGAGTTGGCCTGCTCTGGTGGCTTGGGGGTTGCCTTGTTGGCTGGGGTTCCCTCCTTTCCCGCCGCCCGATTGTGGCCGTCTCCGCTACGCGCCTCAAGGTCGTCGCCATCGAGCGCTTCGCGCGTCATTGGCGCTCCACCTTGACCCGCTCCGCTACGACGGCAGGTTGGCGGCTATCGGGAAAGGGGGACGGGTGGTTGAGGTCCGAACGGCCCCGGCCTGGCGGCCGGGCAACCCCGGTCGGCCTGACGGCCGATACCTGCCCCTGCGCCGGAGCGTTGACGGGTCGGGTGTCACGGCTGGTCAATCTGAACTGCGGACCCCTCGGCCTGGGGGCCGATGCCTGCCACTCCACCGGAGCGTTGACGAGTCGGGTGTCACGGCCGGTCATACTCTGCTGCGAAAGCCGAACCCCAAACCATGAACAGCGCGGCCTGCGGCCGGGTGGGCCACTACGCCGGAGCACACCGATTAAGGGTGTCGCGGCCGGTCATTCTGAGCAGCGCGCAGCACCGGGGCGCGCCCTGTGGCGGGGCGGTGAACCCTCCGATTGGAAGCACTATCGGGGGTGAGGATGCTTCTAGGTAGGGGTCCGGGCTGGGTCGGGGTCCCCGTCCGAGTCCTTACCCTTGTTGTTGCTTCCCCGGTTGCGGTGGGAGGGGCGGCCCTGCCAGACGGGCTGGTCGGGGTTGGTCTCCCTGCGGTACTTCAACCGGTTGTGGTCTGAGCACAGTGGCTGAATGTTGTCCGCGCTCGTGGACCCGCCGGCCGAGAAGCTCCTCTTGTGGTCGGCCTCCGAGCCGCTGGCCGGGGTGTTGCACCCCTGGTACCAGGCGCAGGTGGTGTGACCGAACATCCCCGCATCCCGCAGAGCGCCCGTGGCGTTGCGCTGGGTGCGGCCCACGTCCAGCACTCGGTCCCCTTCGGGGGAGGTGATCATCCGGCGCAGCTGGCTGTTGGGGGCCAGGGCACGGATCGCGGCCATGGAGACCACCTGCCCGTCCTGGGTGGTGGCCGGACCCGCACCCCCGTCCTCACCTTGGAGGCCCAGGAAGGTGGGCAGGGGCACCATGATGTTGATCATCGCCACCGCAGCACGCTTCCGCCCCGTGCCGCCCTTGCCGCCCTTGCTGTCCTGACCGTCCCCGCCCTGGGCACCTTCGGCACCCTCAGCGCCCTCGCCGGGGTTGGTGGGGTCGGTGGGCTGGGAGGCGGAGCGGACCAGGTTCATGAACGCGTCATACATCCGCTCCGAAGCAGACACGTGCAGCCTCTCGGGGTCATAGTCCACCTCGTGGGCCTTGAGCTCACGCTGGAGCTCCTCGGCGTGCTCACTCGGACCCCACAGCTCGACCATGAAGCTCGCATCAAAGGTACGCACCAGGCGCGCACCACGGGCATCGAAAGCAGCCTGGTACTGCTCTTCCACCACAGCCGGGTTGTACTGGGCCAACAGCTCCCGGCCCAGCCGAGCGATGTGGGAGGTCGACATCGCCGGCTCCTTAGCCTTAGCGGCCACGATCCCGGCCTCCATCATCCGCCGAAACTCCCCGGCATCGGGGTGGCGGCCGGTGTTGCGCGCCTTGACCGCCCGCTCAGCGGCCCGGCACACCGCCACCGCCTCCCCAATCGACAACAACCCAGAGTCCAACCCCTGGCGGGTGGCGGGCAGCTCCAGGGCGAAGAGCCGGCGGGCCAGCTCGGCGCGCCCGTTGGCCTCACCCGGGACCATCCCCACCGAGTGGATCAGCCAGTTCTGCACCGACCGCTGCCCACCCGCCTCCAACAACGTCCCAGCCGCCTCCAACTGGGCCAGACGCAGCAGCATCGCAAGCTGGGCCTGCTCCATGTCCTCGCACACCTGCGAGATCACATCCAGCACCTCACCAGCCGCACCCGCCGGAGGCACCGCGCCCATTTCCGAAGCGATCTTTCCCCGGGCAGCACCCATGGCGGCCACGGCGGGCGTATTGCCCGCCGCATTCCCGCACTGCCCGAAAGAAAAAGCCATAGCTCAAGGATATCAACAACGCTCCGGAAAAGAACTAACCCGGAGGATATAAAACCCTTACCCGGCCACCCAGACCCCGCCTTTCCGCTCCCCAAAGAGAAGCCTTCCAGAAAAAGGGCCCCGCCCCCGTGCGCATTCTTGGGCAAAGCGGACAAATCAGAACCCTCGTGGGAATGATCTTGCTACTAGTAGCAATCTCGGCGCCGAAATTTCTTCTGGTAGCAAGATCATCGGGGAAAGGCCCACCCGGCCGAAGGCCGGGCAGTTCGCCTCCCGCATTGACCGGCCGCGACACCCGACCCGTCAACGCTCCGGAGGAGTGGCCCACCCGGCCGCCAGGCCGTGCTGTTCGGGGTTCGCCGCGCGCCTTGACCGGCCGCGACACCGCCAGGCGTCAACGCTCCGGCGCAGGGGCAGGCATCGGCCGCCAGGCCGAGGAGTTCAGTTTTCGGGCGAAGCCCGAAATGGCTCGGACCCCAACCACGCGCCCCCTCTTTCCCATAGCCGCCAACCCGCCGTCGTAGCGAAGCGTGTCAAGGTGGAGCGCCGTTGATGCGCGAAGCGCTCGATGGCGACGACCTTGACGCGCGTAGCGGAGACGGCCACAATCGGGCGGCGGGAAAGGAGGGAACCCCAGCCCACACAAGGACCCAGGAGCAATGGAATTCTCCGCTCACATAGATATCCACGGAAAAATAGCATCCCCAGCTGAGTGGGCGGCGCTCCTCCGGCTGTCCCAGTACATCCTGCACGGACCCCGCCCCGGACCCGTGCTTTCACGTCTGCTTTCACGTCTGCTCTCACGTCGAAAACCCTGGCCGCGGAGCTCCTGGAGCTGTTGGGCGTGCCGCTACCGGTTAGGGGAGCACCGGCTGGAGTCGAGTCGACATAGCGATTCGAACCGTTGTCGACTTGGCGTCCTGTCGGTACCGCCCAGTGCCGGGGGAGCGCGAGCTCGGGCAGGGGATGCCGTGGGGTGCCACGGTCAGACGACGGCCACAATAAGAAGAGCCCTGCTCTCCGAGCGGAGAAGCAAGGCTCTGACCAGATGAAACTGGGTGGGCGTACCAGGACTTGAACCTGGGGCCTCATCCTTATCAGGGATGCGCTCTAACCGACTGAGCTATACGCCCTCGTTCCGACAGGAACTCTACCGTATCCCCGGGTCCGGGGCGAACCGGTTGCCCTGGGGCACGGGGAGAGAGGACCGGCCAACCGGGCCCCTCTTCACCTCCCATTTTAGCGGGTTTCGAGAGTGCTCGGGACAGCCCTGGACAAGCGTCGGGCCCGGCCCACAGAGTGAGCCGGGCCCGTCGGGCACGCGGATCCTACTCGGCCTCGGAGAGGGTCACATCTACTCCGCCGACCAGGTCTGCGACCAGGTTGTACAGCATCGCGCCCACCGTGGAGAGCGCGGTGAGCAGCACGATGTTCAGCGCGCCGATGACACCCGTGTAGCCCAGCACACGGCCGGGGGAGAACCACGCGGCCGGATTCAGACCCAGCTCGTCCTCTCCGCCGTCACCTTCCAGGAGGGCGTTGATCATGCTGGTCAGCTCGTCGAAGACACCCAGCATCGACAGGACCGCGTAGATGACCGCGACCGCGACGAACAGGATGATGAAGCAGACCAGCGAGACCACGAAGCTGAACTTCATGACCGACCAGGGCTCCACCCGGGAGACGGTCAGGTGCGCCTTGCGGCTCGTCAGCGTCGCTTTGACGGCGCTGGGGGCGGCGGGCTTGGTCCCCTCCTCAGCGGAGGAAGGCCCGCCGGACTCGGGACCCTCTTCGGGCTCGGGCTTCTTCTCGGTCGTCACTGTCGTTCCCCCCGCTTCCTCCTCGGTCGATCCCGAGGAGTCCTGGGCATCCGACTCCGCCGACCCCGCCGTTTCCACGTCCGTGTCACCGGCGGCCGAAGCCGCGTCGGAATCGTTGCTGGTGGTGTTCCGCTGGTTCTCAGACATAGAAGCGCTACCGCTGGACTTTCGTTGAGACGGGTCGGTGCGTGTGTCCCGCGGGGCCCCAGAAAGGAACCCCACGGGACGTACTGGGCTTAACGCGCAGTCTAGGCCTCAGGGTTGCCATCGTCGGCGACCGAGTCGTCGCCCGTGTCGGCGACCTCCTCGACCGCGTCGGCGACCTCTTCGACCTCCTCGGCCTCAGCAGCCTCGGCGTTGGCGGCGACGGCCACGATCTTGTTCCCCTTGTCGAGGTTCATCAGCCGAACACCCATGGTGGTGCGGCCGGACTGCTTCACCTCAGCGGCACCGGTACGGATGACCCCGCCGGACGAGGTGATCGCGAAGACCTCGTCGACCTCCGGGTCCACCATCATGGCGCCGACGAGCTTGCCGCGGGCCTCCACGACCTTGGCCGTCAGCACACCCTTGCCGCCGCGGTTCTGCACCGGGTACTGCTCCGAGGGGGTCCGCTTGGCGTACCCGTTCTCGGTGGTGACCAGCACGTCGGTGGAACCGTCGTCCGGGCGGATGACGTCCATGGAGAGCAGGTAGTCGTCCTCCAGGAAGCGCATACCGATCACGCCGCTGGTCGCCCGGCCCATGGGACGCAGCGACTCGTCGGAGGCCGGGAAGCGGATCGCCTGGGCGTCACTGGAGATCAACAGCAGGTCGTCGCCGGGGAAGACCAGACGAGCGGCGATCAGCTCGTCCTCCTCGCGGAGATTGATCGCGATGATGCCCGCCGCGCGCGCGGAGTCGAAGTCCTCCAGGCGCGACTTCTTGACCAGTCCTTCGCGGGTGGCCAGCACCAGGTACGGCGCGGCCTCGTAGTCGCGCAGCGCCATGATCTGCGCGATCTCCTCACCCGGCTGGAAGGGCAGCAGGTTGGCGACGTGCTGGCCGCGCGCGTCACGCGCGGCCTCCGGCAGCTCGTAGGCCTTCGTCCGGTACACCCGGCCCTGGTTCGTGAAGCACAGGATCCAGTGGTGGGTGGTGGTGACGAAGAAGTGCTGGACGATGTCGTCCTGCTTGAGCTGGGCGCCCCGCACGCCCTTGCCACCGCGCTTCTGCGCCCGGTAGCTGTCGATCCGGGTGCGCTTGGCGTACCCACCGCGGGAGATCGTGACGACCACGTCCTCCTCGGCGATGAAGTCCTCCATGCGCATGTCACCCTCGAACGGGATGATGTGCGTGCGCCGCTCGTCGGCGTACTTCGCGACGATCTCGCTCAGCTCTTCGCGGATGATGCTCCGCTGGCGGACATCCGAGGAAAGGATGTCGTTGTAGTCCTCGATGAGCGCCATGAGCTCGTCGTACTCGGCGGTCAGGGCGTTGCGCTCCAACGCGGCGAGCTTGCGCAGCTGCATGTCCAGGATGGCGCGGGCCTGGAGGTCGTCGATCTCCAGCAGGTCCATCAGGCCGGTGCGCGCCGCGTCCGCGGAAGCGCTGCCCCGGATGAGGTTGATGACCTCGTCGATGCGGTCCATGGCGCGCAAGAGGGCACGCAGGATGTGCGCCCGCTCCTCCGCCTTGCGCAGCAGGTACTGCGTCCGGCGGACGATGACCTCGATCTGGTGCTTGACCCAGTGGCGGATCATCTGGTCCAAGCGCAGGGTGCGCGGCACCCCGTCGACCAGTGCCAGCATGTTCGCGCCGAAGGTGTCCTGCAGCTGGGTGTGCTTGTACAGGTTGTTCAGCACGATCTTGGCCACCGCGTCGCGCTTGAGCACGATGACCAGGCGCTGACCGGTTCGACCGCTGCTCTCGTCGCGCACGTCCGCGATGCCGGTCATCTTGCCTTCCTTGACAAGATCGGCGATCTTCAGCGCGAGGTTGTCCGGGTTGACCTGGTAGGGCAGCTCGGTGATGACCAGCGTCTGGCGACCCCTGCTGTCCTCCTCGACCTCGACCACGGCGCGCATGGTGATGGAGCCGCGCCCGGTCCGGTAGGCCTCCTCGATCCCGCGCCTGCCCACGATGAGTCCGCGGGTCGGGAAGTCGGGGCCCTTGATGCGGGCGATGAGCTGGTCGAGCAGCTCCTCGTCCTCGGTGTCGGGGTTGTCGAGGTACCAGTTGACGCCGTCGGCGACCTCGCGCAGGTTGTGCGGCGGGATGTTGGTCGCCATCCCGACCGCGATACCTGAGGAACCGTTGACCAGCAGGTTCGGGAAGCGCGCGGGCAGTACGACGGGCTCGGAGGACCGGCCGTCGTAGTTCGGCCGGAAGTCGACGGTCTCCTTGTCGATATCCCGGAGCATCTCCATGGCCAGCGGCGCGAGCTTGGACTCGGTGTAGCGCATGGCGGCGGCCGGGTCGTTGCCCGGCGAGCCGAAGTTGCCGTTCGGGTCGACCAGCGGCATCCGCATCGACCACCACTGGGCCAAGCGGACCAGGGTGTCGTAGATGGCGCTGTCACCGTGCGGGTGGTAGTTACCCATCACGTCGCCGACCACGCGGGCGCACTTGAAGTACCCGCGGTCGGGGCGGTAACCGCCGTCGTACATCGCGTAGAGCACGCGCTGGTGGACCGGTTTGAGGCCGTCCCGGACATCGGGGAGGGCGCGGCCCACGATGACCGACATCGCGTAGTCGAGATAGCTGCGCTGCATCTCGACCTGGATGTCGACGGGCTCGATCCGGTCGGTCACGCGCTCCGCTGACTCGACGGGGAGGTCCCCTCCCTCAGGGGTGCCGGGGTTGTTCGCATCCGTCACGGATGTCGGTCCCTTCTACGAAGCTTGCTTGAGCAGGGGTGGGAACACGCCTAGATGTCCAGGAAGCGGACGTCCTTCGCGTTGCGCTGGATGAAGGCGCGCCGCGACTCGACGTCCTCACCCATGAGCACGCTGAACATCTCGTCGGCCTGGGCCGCGTCCTCCAGGTTGACCTGGTGCAGGACGCGGTTGTCCGGGTCCATCGTGGTGTCCCACAGCTCGTTGGCGTTCATCTCGCCCAGACCCTTGAAGCGCTGCACCATGTCTCGGGGGCGCGGGTCCCTCTTCCCTCGGGCGACCCCCTCCTCGATGATCTGGTCCCGCTGGGCGTCGGAGAAGGCGTAGCTCGCGTCGCTGCCCTTCTGGTCCCACTTGATCTTGTACAGCGGCGGCGCGGCCAGGTACACGCGTCCGGCCTCGACCAGCGGCTTCATGAAGCGGAACAGCAGCGTGAGCAGCAGCGTCCGGATGTGCTGGCCGTCGACGTCGGCGTCGGCCATCAGGATGATCTTGTGGTACCGCAGCTTGTCGGCGTCGAAGTCCTCGTGGATACCGGTGCCCAGGGCGGTGATGATGGCCTGGACCTCGTTGTTCTTGAGGATCCGGTCGATCCTGGACTTCTCCACGTTCAGGATCTTGCCGCGGATGGGCAGGATGGCCTGGTTGTGCGGGTTGCGGCCGCCCTTGGCGGAACCGCCGGCCGAGTCACCCTCGACGATGTAGACCTCGCTCTCCTCCGGGTCCGTGGACTGGCAGTCCGACAGCTTGCCCGGGAGGGAGGTGGTCTCGAGAAGGGTCTTGCGACGGGTCAGGTCGCGGGCCTGGCGGGCGGCGACACGGGCTCGGGCGGCCTGGCTGGCCTTGGACACGATGTCCTTGGCCTCGCCGGGGTTGCGCTCGAACCAGTCGCGCAGGTGTTCGTTGGTGACCTTCTGGACGTAGGACTTGGCCTCGGTGTTGCCGAGCTTCGTCTTGGTCTGCCCCTCGAACTGCGGGTCCGCGAGCTTGACCGAGATGATGGCGGTGAGGCCCTCGCGGATGTCGTCACCGGTGAGGTTGTCCTCCTTGTCGCGCAGCAGCCGCTGGTCCCGGGCGTACCGGTTGACCAAGGTGGTGAGCGCCGAGCGGAAGCCCTCCTCGTGGGTGCCGCCCTCCGCCGTGTTGATCGTGTTGGCGAAGGTGTGGACCGAGGAGGTGTACGACTGGTTCCACTGCATGGCGACCTCGACGGCGATGCCGTCGCCCTCTTCCTCGAAGGACACGATCGACGCGTGCGCCGGCTCCTTCTTGGTGTTGATGTGCCGGACGTAGTCCGACAGGCCCTCCTCGTAGTGGAAGGTGTTGACAGTCGGCCCGCCGTCGGTGTGCTCGGGCCGCTCGTCGCGGATGGTGATGGACAGCCCCTTGTTGAGGAAGGCCATCTCCTGCATCCTGCGGGCGAGCGTCTCGAACGAGTACGTGGTCGTCTCGAAGATGCCGCCGTCGGCCCAGAAGGTGATCTGGGTACCGGTCTCGTCGGTCGCCTCACCCTCGATGAGGTCGCCGGTCGGGGCGGTCATCTCGTAGTGCTGCCGCCACACATGGCCGTCCCGCCGGATCTCCACGTCCAGTGCCGTGGAGAGCGCGTTGACGACGGAGACGCCGACACCGTGCAGACCACCGGAGACCGCGTACGACTTGCTGTCGAACTTGCCGCCCGCGTGCAGCGTGGTGAGCACGACCTCGACCGCCGGACGCTTCTCCACTGGGTGGAGGCCGATCGGGATACCTCGGCCGTTGTCGGCCACCCTGACCCCGCCGTCGGCGAGGAGCGTCACCTCGATGGCGTCCGCGTACCCCGCCATCGCTTCGTCGACCGAGTTGTCGACCACCTCTGAGACCAGGTGGTGCAGCCCTCGCTCCCCGGTGGAACCGATATACATTCCCGGGCGCTTGCGTACTGCTTCAAGCCCCTCGAGAACCGTGATTGATCCTGCGTCGTAGTCGTCGTAGGCCAAGTGGGAACACCCTCCTGCTGGGGACGCCTGCCGGCGGCGGCCGAACGGACGACGGTCAACCCACGGCAGAGTGATCGGAGGGCCGACGTACCGCGACACCTGGGGATCACCGTTCGCCGTATGGGCCGTCCGCCCACCCTCTACACGGGGGCGTGGTACCGGCTACAGGCGTCTTAAGAACCGCCTCCATGATACCCCGCGCGGGGCGACAAAGTGGCATTGGCGGCCCTGTGCCGCATCAGAACGAACGCTTAGGGAGGGACCCGAGCCCCTACACGCGGGCACCCCCTTGCGCAAGTCCCGGCGCGGTTCAGTGCCCTGGAAGGGGGTTCACCTTCCCGTCACCAAGGGCCATTCGCCTCAGGCCACAGGAGCGTCCCCGCACCACACTCCCACCCCTGCCCCTCGGAAGAAACTCGAAAATCGCAGGTCAAACTAGGTATCAGCGGGATTGTGGCCGCCCCGGTGCCGGCTCCCCGGCCGGGTCAGCGGCGCCGGAAACCGGGCCCCTTGACCTTGATGGCAACGACGGTGCCGTCACCCAACTCCTCGTTCAGGCGGCGCATCAAATCCCGCACCATCGCTCGCGCGTGGGCCGCCATGGTCGGAGAATCAGCCACCACTACGAGTTCACCCTCCGAATAACTCTCAGGTCGCAGGTGTTCCGCGTTGAATTCGCCCACGATGTCCGCCCATCGACCGAAAACCCCGCCGATAGCCACCTGCTCCTGCCAACCGTGTTCGATCAGCCAGGTCCGCACCGCGTCGCCGAAGAGTTGGGGCTCGTTCCGTGACCGCAACCGGCCACGCCTCTTAGCCCGGTGGGGGCCTCGGGGGACGGCTCCGCGCTCACGGGCCTCCGCCTTGGCTCGGGCCAGCGCTTGGCGGGCCAGGTCCGCGCCCGTGGCAGAGGGCGCCACCGGTGTGCCCGGGGAGGCTTCGGCGGAGGCGAGGGGGCGATCCACAGGCTGTGGACGACCCTGGCCGGACGGACCTCCCGGGTTTCCGTGGCCACCCCGGGGATCCACAGGTTGTGGGCGGTCCTCACTCACCCTCGACCACCCCCTCGTGCACCCCGAACCGGGCACCGTCCAGCTCCTTGGGGATGTCGTCGCTCACCGCGGCGGTCACCAGGACCTGTTCGGCTCCGCGCACCCGCTCGGCCAGCCTGCGGCGCCGTTCCGCGTCCAGTTCGGCGAACACGTCGTCCAGGATCAGGACCGGGTCGTCCCCCTCGGCCCGCAACAGCTCGAATGCAGCCAATTTGAAGGACAGCGCGAACGACCACGACTCGCCTTGGCTGGCGTACCCCTTGGCGGGCAAGTCACCGAGTTGGAGGTGGAGGTCGTCCCGGTGGGGTCCGACCAGGCTGACCCCGCGCTGGAGTTCACGGTCCCGCGCCTCGGTCATCGCCTCGCGCAGGATGTCCACAAGCTGTGGACGGTCGCGCGGAATCTCCCGCCCTTCCGGAACAGCGGAGCTCCGGTAGGTGGGTACCGCCGGCCCCCCGGAATCCGTCAGCCCTGAGTAGGAAGTGGCGACGAGCGGACGGAGCTCCTCCACCAGGCCCAACCGGGCGGCCAGCAGCTCCGCACCGATCTCGGCGAGGTGGGCGTCCCACACCTCCAGCGTGCTCAAATCCGGGGCGGCGCGCTGGCGCAGTCGGGCCGATGCCGACTTCAGTAGGGCGTTGCGCTGCTTGAGCACCCGGTCGTAGTCGGAGCGCACCCCCGCCATCCGGGGGGCCCGCGCTACCAGGAGGTCGTCGAGGAACCGGCGCCGCTCGCCCGGATCGCCCTTGACCAGGGCCAGGTCCTCGGGGGCGAAGAGCACGTTCCGGAGGATGCCGAGTACCTCGCGGGGGCGCCCGGCGGCCCCCCGGTTGACCCGCGCGCGGTTGGCCCGCCCCGGGTTGATCTCGAGGTCCACCATCATGTCCCGTCCGTCGCGGACGACCTTTGCGCTGACGATCGCGCGAGGCGCGCCCTGCCGGACCAGCGGGGTGTCGGACGAAACGCGGTGGCTGCCGAGTGTGGCGACGTAGCCGATCGCCTCAACCAAGTTGGTCTTGCCTTGGCCGTTGGCGCCGACGAACACGCTCACACCCGGTTGGAGTTCCAGCAGGGCCGACTCATAGGACCGGAAGTCGGCCAGTTGCAGGTGGGAAACGTACATCCGGCCTTCCTCCTGGAGCGGGGGGAGCGGAATCGGGGAGTGGACAGACGGGGGAGTGGTGGAACGGGTGGGGAAACGGATCTGGGGCGGCCCGGCCTACACCGAGCCGCCCCAGAGAAGAGGGGCCGACTAGTCTTTGCCGTCCTGGTTCTTGTCAGCGGCCTTGGTGACGGCGTGTCCCCCGAACTGGTTGCGCAGGGCCGCGACGACCTTCATTGCCTGGCTGTCGTCCTGGCGGGAGGCGAAGCGCGCGAACAGCGAGGCGGTGATCGCCGGGGCCGGGACCGCGAGGTCCACTGCGGCCTGTACCGTCCACCGGCCCTCGCCGGAGTCCTGGGCGTAGCCCCGCAGGCCGGACAGGCCCGGGTCCTCCTCCAGTGCCCGGGAGAGCAGGTCCAGCAGCCAGGAGCGCACGACGGTGCCCTCACGCCAGCTCTCGAAGGTGCCGGGGACGTCGTCCACGATGCCGGAGGCGACCATGAGCTCGTAGCCCTCCGCGAAGGACTGCATCATGCCGTACTCGATGCCGTTGTGGACCATCTTGACGAAGTGTCCGGCACCGACCGCCCCCGCGTGCACGAAGCCGCCACCGTCGTCGGGGGTCAGGGAGTCGAAAACGGGGCGCAGGCGTTCCACGTCCTCGGCGCCGCCGCCGACCATGATCCCGTAGCCGTTCTGGCGGCCCCAGACACCGCCGCTGACCCCGGCGTCGAGGTAGCCGATCCCCTTGGCGGTGAGCGTTTCAGCGCGGGTCCGGTCGTCGGCGTAGTGGGAGTTGCCGCCCTCGACGATGACGTCGCCCTCGGCAAGGAGGTCGCCCAGCTCGCGGATGATCGCCGCGGTCGGGTCACCGGCCGGGACCATCACCCACACGACCCGAGGCGCCTCGAGGCGGTCGACGAGCTCGGAGAGCGTCTCGACGTCGCGTTCGCCGGGGGAGACGTCGAAACCGACGATCTCGTGGCCCTTCTCGCGGAGGCGGGCGGCCATGTTGCCGCCCATCTTGCCGAGGCCGATCATTCCGAGTTGCATGCTTGGGCTCTCCCTAAGGCACCTGGGGACACGTGGAAGCCGACCGGCCCGGGAGGAAGTCCCTGGGCCGGAAGGCGGACGCCGGATCTGTGAGCGGGCCTTCCGGTCAGCCGGACAGGCGCACCGGCATGATCAGGTAGCGGTACTCGGGGGACGAGCCCTCCTCGGCCGGCTTGCCGGTGAGGATCGCGGGCTTGGTCGAAGTGGTGAAGTGCAGGCGGGCCACGTCGGTGCCGATGGCGCCGAGGCCGTCCAGCAGGAACCCGGAGTTGAAGGCGATCTGGATGTCGTCGCCGTCGAGGTCGGCCTCAAGGGTCTCCACAGCCTGTGCGTCCTCACCGGTGCCGGCCTCGAGGACCAGCGAACCCTGCGAGAAGGCGAGCCGCAGCGGGGTGTTGCGCTCGGCGACCAGAGAGACGCGCTTGACCGCCTCGACGAAATCGGAGCGGCTGATCTCGGCCACGGTGTTGAAGCTGTCCGGGAGTAGGGCCCGGTACTTGGGGAACTCGCCGTCCAGCAGGCGGGTGGTGGTCCGGCGTCCGCCGCCCTCGAAGCCGATCATGCCCTCGCCGGTGTCGCTGCCCGAGAGGGCGACCGAGACCTCGGCTCCGGAAGTCAGCGATTTGGCGGTGTCGTGGAGGGTCTTGGCGGGGACGAGTGCGACGGCGGAGAGCTCGGGGTTCTCCGGCTTCCACTTCAGCTCGCGGACGGCGAGGCGGTAGCGGTCGGTGGAGGCGAGGGTGATGGTCTCGCCCTCGATCTCGACCCGGATACCGGTGAGCATGGGGAGCGTGTCGTCCCGGCCGGCAGCCACGGCGACCTGGCTGACCGCGGAGGCGAACACGTCGCTGCCGATGGTCCCGCTCACCCCGGGCATCTCCGGGAGCGACGGATAGTCCTCGACCGGCATGGTGTTCAGGGTGAACTTCGCGCTTCCACAGGTGACGACGACCTTGGGGCCGTCCGTGGAGATTTCCACGGTCTGTGGAGGAAGGTTACGGGTGATCTCGGCGAGGAGGCGGCCGGAGACCAGGGTCTTGCCGGCCTCTTCGATCTCGACGTCCACCGAGACCTGGGCGGAGACCTCGTAGTCGAAGCCGGACAGGCGCAGCCGCTGGCGGTCGTCGGCCTCGCCGGCGTCCAACAGGATTCCGGCTAGCACCGGCACAGAGGGGCGCGTCGGCAGTGTGCGCGCTGTCCAGGCGACAGCGTCAGCCAGTACGTCGCGTTCGACCCGGAACTTCACTTTCCGACTCACTTTCCGCACGACCGGTGGACCGGTCGCAGCCTCAACGTTGCAGGTCGTGGGTGTCTCGTGGGCCTGCCGAGGGCTCCGTCAACAGGGTGTGGACAGGACCGCGGCGAACGGGGTCCAGCCACTGGGAGCCGCCTCGGTACCCGTAGGGGTCACCGCTCAGATCTGGGCGGCGGCGGTGGACAGGGGCGAGACCACACGTTACCCGGATTCACTGGTTGCTGCTGCCAGCTCAGAACCTGACCGCCGTCACTCCGATCTCGGGGCTTTGTCCACAGATTTTGCGCGGAGCGGTTTTGAAGCCACATCTGGGTTACTCAAGGTGCGCAGTAGTAGTAGGGCCTGTGGATAGTGTGGATAACCATTGTATCCGCAGGTCAGACTGCGAATTTTTGTCCACAGGCTTTGTGGATGAGCCTGTGGGTAACTCGATCGTCCTGTGGACGGAAAGAGAGGCCCACATGTTGTCCACACCGCGTCCACAGGTCCATCCACAGGTTTTCCCCAGGTTGTCCACAGTGGCCTGTGGTTTGGTGATCCGATGACGGGTGAGGGCGTCCACAGGAGTACCCCCGGTTACCCACAGCCCAAGCGCAGTTGTCCACAGATTATCCACAGGGTTGTCCACAGTTTTGAGGCCTCTCCTGTGGATAACTTTCTCGAGAAAGCTCAAAATTTTTTTCCGGGCCTCAATGCATACCTCTCGAACCTGGACAAACAGTCTGTGCACAGGGTTTTCCACAGGCCTCCCGCGAGTTGTGCGCATCGACCGTTGTCATCGTGCCCCGACAGCCTGCTCGCCGGTGGGTGTGTGACGGACAACAGGGGTTGGAAGCCCTGGGAGGTAGGGGAAATCGTGTGTGTCCGGCACAGACGGTGCCGTTGAGCCATGACACGGGCGTACCTCGCTCCATGGGAGCAACGGCCACACACGCCTGTGGATAACTCACTCTCGGCGGTTCTGGCTCGGGGCGAACGCGGAGGACGGGCCGACCGGCGGGCCGACGCCGTGCACAGGAAGCCGACACCGTGCTCAGGAACCGGTACCTCGTCCGAAGCCCGGGTACCGCGCACAAGGAAGGGGGACCGGTTCCATCGGACCGGTCCCCCTTCCTGTGGCCTATTCCGCTCAGGCCGACGGGGTCAGGTCAGCGAGGGCTGGTCCTTGATCCGGCTGGTGAGTTCGTGGACCTGGTTGTAGATGGAGCGTCGCTCCGCCATCAGGGCGCGCACCTTGCGGTCGGCGTGCATGACCGTGGTGTGGTCGCGGCCGCCGAACTGCTGGCCGATCTTCGGCAGGGAGAGCTCGGTGAGCTCCCGGCACAGGTACATGGCGATCTGTCTGGCCGTCACCAGCACACGAGAACGGGAGGTTCCGCAGAGGTCCTCCACGGTCAGCCCGAAGTACGCCGCGGTCTGGGACATGATCGCCCCGGCGGTGATTTCCGGCACCTCAGTGCTCGGCACGAGGTCGCGGAGCACCTGTCCCGTCAGGTCCAGGTCCACCGACTGCCGGTTGAGGCTGGCGAAGGCGGTCACGCGGATGAGCGCGCCCTCGAGCTCCCGGATGTTGGTCGAGATCTTGCTGGCGATGAACTCCAGCACCTCCGGTGGGGCTGCCAGCCCCTCCTGAGCCGCCTTCTTGCGCAGGATGGCGATCCGGGTCTCCAACTCGGGTGGCTGCACATCGGTGAGCAGACCCCACTCGAAGCGGCTCCGCATCCTGTCCTCCAGTGTGGTCAGCTGCTTGGGCGGCCGGTCACTGGAGATGACGATCTGCTTGTCGGAGTTGTGGAGGGTGTTGAAGGTGTGGAAGAACTCCTCCTGCGTCTGCTCCTTGTTCTCCAGGAACTGGATGTCGTCCACGAGGAGCACGTCGATGTCGCGGTAGCGGCGGCGGAATCCGTCCGCCTTCCCGTCCCGGATCGAGTTGATGAACTCGTTGGTGAACTCCTCCGAGCTCACGTACCGCACCCGGGAGCCTTCGTAGAGCCGGTGCGTGTAGTGGCCGATGGCGTGCAGGAGGTGGGTCTTTCCGAGCCCGGAACCGCCGTGGATGAACAGCGGGTTGTACGCCTTGGCCGGAGCTTCGGCGGCGGCGACCGAGGCGGCGTGCGCGAACCGGTTGCTGGAACCGATGACGAAGGTGTCGAAGGTGTACTTCGGGTTCAGCCTTGCGTGCTCACCCGGCGGAATCTCCGGTGAACGGCCGGGAGGAGATGTCGGCGAGACCGAGGCTCTCCTCCTCTCCACCTCTGGTTCGGAGGGAGCGGGTCCGGGGGCGCCGGGCGCGGGAAGCCCGGGCCCAGGGGAGCTGGGCTCAGGGGGTCCGGGCTCAGGGGGTCCGGGCTCGTCGATCGGCTCGACGGGCAGCCGTTCGGACACGTCGACGCTGTCCGGCACCGAGGGGGCGGCCGGCTGGGGCGCGGGCGGTGGCGGGGGAGTGGCCGCCGGGGTCTCCCAGCGGTTGGGCTCGTCCCACGCGGCCTCGCCCCAGCTCTGCTGCTGCCACAGCTGTTCCTGGGCCGGCTGCTCCCAGCCGACCGGACTCGACCACGGGGAAGGTGCTTCCTGCTCCGGTGCCTGGGCGGGGCCTTCGGGGCCGCCCTGGGGTGCCGGGGCCGGTGCGGGTGCCGGCGCCCAACCACTCGGGTCCGGGTCCGCGTGCGGCTGATCGGGCCGCTGCGGCTGGTGAGCGCGGGGAGGCTGCGCTTCCGCGGGCTGTGGCCCTTCAGCAGGGGGTGTGGAATCGAGCAGGTCGGCCTGCTGCTGCACCGGAGGCTGCTGTGCCTGCGCAGGCTGCACCGGTGCTTGCTGTAGCCGCGATGGGTCTTGCTGCTGAGGGTGCTGTGACTGGGGCTCTGCCCCGCCCGGGTGGGCGCCCAGTGCTTCCGCGGGATGCGGTGCGGCCGGGCGGGCGTGCTGGCCGCGCGGCTCCTGCGCCGGGGACTCCGGCAGGGCCGGTTCGGCGGGAGAAGGCTGTTCGGGACGCTGCGGACCCGGCGCCTGCTCCTGGGGCGGGTTGAGGGGGCTGGGTGCACCTTGGGGGCTGTGGTCCCTGCCCGCGCTGTAGGAAGCAGGGGTCGGGGGCGGTGTCGGTACCGCGGTGGGGTCCACGGTCACCGCGACCCGGATGTCCCGCCCGAGGTGCATGGAGAGGGCCTTGCTGATCGCCGGGTAGAGGCGCGTCTCCAGGACCTTCTTGGTGAACTCGTTGGGTGCCGCGATCAGCGCGGTGTCCTCGATCAGGCCCAGCGGACGGGTCTGCGGTAGCCAGGCGCGCTGGTGCGCGGGCAGGGAGTCGTTGTCGATCCCGTCCAACACGCTCGACCAGACCATTGCGAGGTTGACCTGTGCTTCAGCCAAGGTGACCTGCCATGGTTGCTGTCCCTTCAGTGCGGATCTGTTCGGTGCGGATTGGAGGCGGTGAGGGGACGGGGAGGTGGGTACGGAGTCACTCGTGCGCGTGGGCACCCCTGGGCCCACCCATCCCATTGTCCTCCCCTCTACGGTGTGCCGGGGCAGGAGGGTGGCGGCGTGATCGGTCGGTTCGGTCGTCCGGGCCCTGTGGACAACCCGACGGCCGGAGAGTGACCAAAGTTCTGACTACCCCTGGGTATCCACAGCTTGGGGAGGTTGTCCACACGTTGTACACAGGTTTATCCACAGGATGGCAGCTGGCTGTGCGTTGTGCAGGGTTATCCACAATTTGCAGGTCATCACATGTGTAAAGCGCCTGGATCCGGCTTCGGTGCGGCGATGGAGGGCGCCGGGTGAAAGTTATCCACAGGTCGAGGTTATCCACAGGCTGTGTGTCCTGTGGAGGCTCCACCCCCTGTGGACAACCCGTTTTCCACAGGGGCGGGGGTAGACTATGCGCAGTGGCGGTCGCCACCGGATCCGCAGGCTCCCGAGCACGCGGCCGGGGCAACCGTAAGCAGGTCTGATTTGACCCCGACAGGGTCAGGTCGTATCTTCTATATGCTTATGCCGTGGATTCTGCCTGCGCTCGTGTTCGCACGACAGCGCGGTCGCGGCACCAGCACAGTGAGACCCCGCATATCCTGGGGGTCTGTCGTAGTACTTTCCTGACACGCCCCTGGAGCCAGTAGTGAGCAAGCGTACGTTTCAGCCGAACAACCGGCGTCGCGCGAAGGTCCACGGCTTCCGGCTGCGCATGCGTACGCGCGCCGGTCGCGCCACCATCGCCTCGCGTCGTCGTAAGGGACGCGCCGCGCTGACCGTGAGCCACTAGGCTGCGTCAAGCCTCAAGTCTTCACTGGGACCGGTCCGGCCTTCTCGCCGGCCGGTCCCTTTGTCGTGGGGCACGGATCCGGTAGCCGAGGGTCGTGCCGCACCCCTCTCCCGGAGGAACGCCGATGTTGTCGCCGGAGAACCGGATGCGCCGCAGCGCCGAGTTCGGAACGGTCATGCGTTCGGGACGGCGCGCCTCGCGCGACGCCCTGGGCGTCGTCTACCTTGCTCCCGGAACATCATCCGACACCGACGCGACGGTACCGCCGCGCGTCGGTTTTGTCGTGAGTAAGGCGGTCGGGGGAGCGGTGGTGCGCAAGCGCGTGCAGCGCAGGCTGAGGCACGCCGTACGGGCTCGGTTGCCAGGACTGCCAAACGGTAGCCTTCTGGTAGTACGAGCCAAGCCCTCCGCCGCCACCAAACGGCAGGAGGACTTGGCGGTGCAACTCGACAGTGCGATCGCCGCGGCACAGCGACCGCGCGGCGCTTCGCGACGCCGACGAGGCCGTGGGGGACCACGCCCGGAAGCGGTCGAGGCGGCGAAGAGCGAAGCGGACGATGACCGTCGCCCCCCTGAGGGCGGAGAACGGTGGGCGAAGCCATGATCGAGCACAGACCGACGTCGTTAGCGCGGTTGTTGATCCTGCCCATTCGCGGTTACCAGCGTTTCATCAGCCCGCTCTTCCCCCCGGTCTGTCGTTTCTACCCGTCGTGCAGTGCGTACGCCGTCGAGGCGCTCCGCGTTCACGGGGGGCTGCGCGGGTTGTGGTTGGCCGTTAGGCGCATCGCCCGCTGTCACCCCTTCAACCCAGGGGGTCTTGATCCGGTTCCGTCGCCCAAGGGGGACCGGAGCGAGGAGTCCGAGGAATCCAGGGGCGGAACCGGGGATACCGGCACCGCCACCGGGGACCAGTAGTTTCACTGAACGAGGAGTTGGCCGGTGCTGGACTGGCTTTACAACATCATCGGCCACGTGTTGGTCTGGATCCACTCGGGTCTGACCTTCATCGGCCTGAACCCTGACAGCGGGTGGGCCTGGGGCCTGTCCATCGTGCTGCTTACCTGTGTGATGCGCCTCCTGATGGTGCCGCTGTTCGTCAAGCAGATGAACACGCAGCGCAAGATGCAGGAGGTGCAACCGAAGATCGCGAAGCTTCGGGAGCGCTACAAGCACGACAAGGAGCGGCTCCAGAAGGAGTCGATGAAGCTGTACCAGGAGAGCGGCACCAACCCCATCATGGGCTGCCTCCCGCTCCTGCTCCAGATGCCGGTCTTCTTCGCCCTGTTCAACGTGCTGCGCAACGTGGCCGAGGGCAACGTCCGGTTCGGCTTCACGGAAGAGCTGGTCAACAGCGCGCGCGAGGCGCTGATCTTCGCCGCCCCCATCGCCGCGCAGTTCAACACGTCCCCCGAGGACCTGCAGGCTCTGGGTTCCACCAACCCCACCATGGCGAAGGTCGTCATTGCCATCGCCTGTGTGGTCATGGGTCTGACGACCTTCCTGACCATGCGTCAGAGCATCAAGCGCAGCATCGCGCAGCAGCCTGACAACCCGATGATGCAGACTCAGAAGATCATGATGTACATGGCGCCCGCTTTCGGGCTCTTCGGTCTCATGATGCCCATCGGTGTGCTCGTCTACTGGGTCACGTCCAACGTGTGGACGATGGTGCAGCAGCACTTCCTGTACAAGAACCAGCCGCTGCCCGGTCAGGAGGACGAGTCGGGCAAGGGCACCGCGTCCAAGGGTTCAGCCAAGGGAATGCTCGGCCGGAAGAAGGCCCCGGAACCCTCTCCGGAGCCGAAGGAAGAGCCTAAGATCGAACGCAAGCAGCCGAAGAAGCAGTCGCGCTCCAAGCGCACCGGTGGGTCCAAGTAGGGACTCCCTGTTTCGTGTCGGCGGCCACGACTTTCGAGTACGCAGGCGACAATGCCCCTGAGGCGTACGACGACCAGGGCCTGACGGATTGAGGAGACGGGATCGCCGTGGGAAGTAGCGAGGAAGAGAGCGGTGGCGTGGCTGTGGCTGAGTCGCCTGAAGCCGGAATCGACATTGGTGCCCTGGAGAACGAGGGCGATATCGCCGCGGACTACGTTGAGGGACTCCTCGACATCGCGGACTTCGACGGCGACATCGACATGGATGTCGAAGGTGACCGCGCGATGGTCTCCGTCGTCGGCGCTACCCTCGACGAGCTGATCGGTGAGGACGGCGAGGTCCTGGAGGCCCTTCAGGAGCTGACCCGTCTGGCTGTGCACCGGGCCACGGGAGAGCGCAGCCGACTGATGTTGGACATCGGCGGATACCGCGAGGGCCGTCGGAAGGTGCTTTTCCAGGCTGGCACCGAGGCTGCCGACAAGGTCAAGAAGTCGGGGGAGATCCATCCGCTGGAGCCGATGACCCCCTTCGAGCGCAAGGTCGTGCACGACGCGGTCGCCGCGGCCGGACTCCGGAGCGAGTCCGAGGGCGAGGAGCCCAACCGGTACGTGGTGGTCCACCCGGCCGACTAGCGGAAGACCGGAAGCCACGGGGGCGGTGTTTCACGTGAAACACCGCCCCTTCGCTGTGCCTGAGGGCTTCGTCGGGGCTCCCTGGGATGCCGGTTGCTTGCGTACCCGTCTGGAGCGGCCTGCGCGAGTGGCTTTCGAAGGTGTTTCACGTGAAACTCGGGTGCGGCTCCCACATAGGATCGTCTCTGAGTGTTTCCCTGTCCACGTATCGTTCCGCCCCGGTGCTTCCGGGTGGGCGAGTGTGGAATCCCGCGTCGAGCATGGGCGCGGGAGCGGGGTTGCTTCGTGCGCGCGGGTGGCCGTCAGCCGCCGCGCGCTTTCCGCGTCGGTCGGCCCCCGCAATGTGGACAGGTCGACATGGCGACCCAACGGTTGATGGAAGTGACGATGGACCAGTTCCGACAGGTGGTGACCGATGACCTCGGGCGCTGAGGAACCCGCCGCTACGCTCTCCAGCCCGCCCCCACCGGCGGAGGCGGTGTTCGGCGAGGCTCTTCCCGGGGCGCAGCGCTACGCTGAACTCCTCGCGGATGACGGGGTGCGCCGGGGGCTGATCGGCCCGCGTGAGGTGCCCCGCCTGTGGGAGCGGCACCTCATCAACTGTGCTGTCGTCGAGGAATTGATCCCCGAAGGCGCCGATGTGGTCGACGTCGGGTCGGGTGCTGGACTGCCCGGCTTGGTGCTCGGCCTGCTGCGCCCCGACATCAAGATGACCCTCCTGGAGCCGCTGCTGAGGAGGACGGTCTTTCTCGAGGAGGCCGTGGAGAAGCTCGGTCTGCCCAACGTGGAAGTGCGGCGTGGGCGCGCCGAGGAGGTGCACGGCGAACTGCAGACTGATTTCGTCACCGCTCGCGCGGTCGCTCCACTGTCCCGGCTCGCGGGCTGGTCCTTGCCGCTCCTACGCAAGAACGGGAGTTTGCTTGCGCTCAAGGGCGAGCAGGCTGAGAGCGAGTTGGCGGAGGCCGAGAGAGACGTTTCGAAACTGCGGCCTAGCGTCTGCGATCTGATCAGGGTTGGGCGCGGTAAAGTCGATCCCGCTACCACGGTCGTTCGCGTCACGGTGACATCCGACGGTGGTCCGCTCGCGTCCGGTGGTTCCCAGAAGAAGGCGCGCGGCGGCAAAAAGAAGCGCGGACGGAAGAGGTGAACTCATTCGTGCCCCAGAATCCAGACGACAACTTCGGTGTTTCACGTGAAACACCGATGGGTGGCTACGGAGACCTGCTCGATGTTTCACGTGAAACAGCAGAGGAATCCACAGTGGGCCATCCCCCAGAAGCAGGGGGCGGCGATGCGGCCCACGACGGCCCCCCAGACACCCCCATCGCCCGGGCGGCCCATGCCGCGATGGCGGTTCGTGGGCACGAGGACCCCTGGCCTCGCCCCAAGTCCTGCCGGGTGATCAGTGTGGCCAACCAGAAGGGCGGGGTCGGCAAGACCACCACGACGGTGAACATCGCCGCCGCCCTGGCCATGAACGGACAACGTGTCCTCGTGGTCGATCTCGACCCCCAGGGGAACGCATCCACCGCGCTCGGTATGGAGCGAGACACGCAGACCCGTTCCATCTACCACTGCTTGGTTGAGGACGAGGAGATCCGGAAGCTGGCCCAGCCGGTGCCGGACATCCCGAACCTGTGGTGCGCACCGGCCACCATCGACCTGGCCGGCGCCGAAATCGAACTGGTTTCCTTGGTCGCCCGGGAGGCACGGCTCAAGCGGGCCTTCGATGCCTACGACACGTCGGACCTCGACTACATCCTCATCGACTGCCCTCCCTCGCTAGGCCTGTTGACGGTCAACGCGATGGTGGCGTGTGACGAGGTCATGATTCCGATCCAGTGTGAGTACTACGCGCTGGAAGGGCTTGGCCAGTTGCTGCGCAACGTGGATCTGGTCAAGTCCCACCTCAACACCGGACTGTCGATCAGCACGATCGTGCTGACGATGTACGACGGCAGGACCAGGCTCGCCCAGCAGGTGGCGGACGAAGTCCGTTCGCACTTCGGCGAGATCGTCCTGGAGTCACTGGTGCCGCGGAGTGTTCGTGTCTCCGAGGCGCCGAGCTATGGGCAGTCCGTCATGACGTACGACCCGGCGTCCACCGGTGCGGTGGCGTACTTGGAGGCCGCCCGGGAGATCGCCTTCCGGGCCGAAGGGCTCAACGCCGGTTAACGGCAGTTGTTTCACGTGAAACACTCCGCCCGGCCGGTGCGGTCGGGCGGAAGTAGGCAAAGAGTGTGGAGGGAGTTGCCGGTGAGCCAGCAGCGGCGCGGACTGGGCAAGGGGCTGGGGGCGCTCATCCCGCAGGGGCCGACGGCCCCCGCGCCGTCGGAGAGTGTTCGGGAATCCGCGGTGCCCGCCCCTGAGCCCCCCGAGGTTCAGGAGTCGACGGAGCTGCCGGACGGGACCTATATGGAGGAGGTCGAGCTCTCCTCGATCACCCCCAACCCCCGTCAGCCCAGGACGCATTTCGACGACGAGGCCCTGGAAGAGCTGAGGGAGTCGATCGTCGAGGTCGGCCTGCTCCAGCCGGTCGTGGTCCGCAAGCTCGAGGCGGGGGGAGCCCCGCGGTACGAGCTGATCATGGGTGAGCGGCGTTTCCGGGCGAGCAAGCTCGCGGGGCTCGACCGCATCCCGGCGATCGTCCGCAAGACGAGTGACGACGAGCTGCTCCGGGAAGCCCTTCTGGAGAACCTGCACCGTCAGGAGCTCAACCCGCTGGAAGAGGCGGCGGCGTACCAGCAGATGCTGGACGACTTCGGTACGACTCAGGCCGAGCTCGCCCAGCAGGTCGGCAAGTCGCGTTCGCACATCGCCAACACCCTGCGTCTGCTCAACCTCCCCGGGCGGGTGCAGACCCGCGTGGCGGCCGGTGTGCTGAGCGCGGGTCACGCGCGTGCGCTCCTGGCGATCGACGACCAGGAGGCGCAGGAGCGCCTCGCCAAACGGGTCAATGACGAAGGGTTGTCGGTGCGCTCTCTGGAGGAGATCGTCGCCCTCAAGGAGATCCCGGAGGAGGAGAAACCCCGTCGCTCATCGGCGGGACGGATCAGCAACCCCCCTCAGGTCGAGGAGTGGGCTACCCGCATGGGGGACCGGCTCGACACCACGGTGAAGGTGGACATCGGCCGGAAGAAGGGCAAGATCGTCGTGGAGTTCGCGACGATGGAGGACCTGGAGCGGATCATCAGTCAGATGGACCAGGAGAACTGATCCCTCGCGCATGATGGCGGTGTTTCACGTGAAACACCGCCATCGTCATGTCAGCTGCCAGTTGGTACGGGGGCGCCCTTCCGATCGGTTCGGTCCTGTTTCACGTGAAACAGTCCGATGCGGGCCGCGGGGATCTGTGTCAGCATCGGCCTGGCCGCCGCGTCGCGTCCTTGCGCTTCCGTGGCGACACAGTGCCCCTGGAGGCGCGCGGCGGGGTCTAGGCTTGCCCGAGTCCACGGAGGTACAGAAAGGCCCCCAGGCTGCGCCTGAGGGCCTCTGGATGTTTCCGGTGCGCTCCTGGTTAGAGGAACTCGGCGAGGTCCTTCTCGAGGACACGCTTCGGCTTGGCGCCGATGATCTGCTTGACGACCTCGCCGTCCTTGTAGACGTTCATCGTCGGCAGCGACATGACGTTGTAGGCGCGGGGAGTCTCGGGGTTCTGGTCGGTGTTGAGCTTGACGACATCGATCTTGTCGCCGTACTCCTCGGCCAGCTTGTCCAGGACCGGGGCCATCTGCTTGCAGGGGCCGCACCAGTCGGCCCAGAAGTCCACCAGGACGGGCTTGTCACTGGCGAGGACGGTCTCCTTGAAGGAGGCGTCGGTGGCGGTCTTCACGGTGGACACTGCTTGGTTCTCCTTGGTTCGACGAAACCGGGTGGGACAGCGGGGGAAGGCTCAGTGGCCGAGTTCGGCCAGGTGGCGCTCCGCGTCCAGGGCGGCGGCGCAACCGGTGCCCGCGGCGGTGACCGCCTGACGGTACTGGTGGTCCACCACGTCACCGGAGGCGAAGACACCCTCGAGGTTGGTCCGCGTGGACGGGGCGTCCACCTTCACGTAACCCTCCTCGTCGAGCTCGATCTGCTTCTGGAACAGCTCCACGCGCGGGTCGTGGCCGATCGCGACGAACAGGCCCGTCACGTCCAGGGTGCTGGTCTCGTTGGTCTTGTTGTTGATCAGCTTGAGGCCGCTGACCCGGTCCTCGCCCAGAACCTCGGTGATCTCGCTGTCCCAGAGGAACTTGATCTTGTCGTTGGCCAGGGCGCGGTCGGCCATGATGCGGCTCGCACGAAGCTGGTCCCTGCGGTGGATGACCGTCACGGACTTGGCGAAGCGCGTGAGGAACAAGGCTTCCTCCATCGCGGTGTCGCCCCCGCCGGCCACGGCGATGTCCTGGTCTCGGAAGAAGAACCCGTCGCACGTGGCGCACCAGGAGGTGCCGCGGCCCGACAGTTCCTTCTCACCGGGGATGCCGAGCTCGCGGTAGCCGGAGCCGGTCGCCAGGATGATGGTGTGCGCGAGGAAGGTCTCACCGCCGGCGGTGACTTCCTTGACTGGCTTGGTCAGGTCCACGTCGGTGACGTCCTCGGGGACCAGCTCTGCGCCGAAGCGCTCGGCCTGCTTGCGCATGTGGTCCATGAGGTCCGGACCCATGATGCCGTCGGGGAAGCCCGGGAAGTTCTCCACGTCGGTGGTGTTCATGAGGGCACCACCCGCGGTGATGGACCCCTCGAACACGAGCGGGCGCAGTTCCGCACGCGCGGCGTACACGGCAGCGGTGTAACCCGCCGGTCCGGAACCGATGATGATGACATTGCGGACGTCACTCACGCTCAAGGCCCTTCACACAGTCGCTGCCCTGGCCACGGTGTGTGACCTGAGGGAAAGATGGTTAGCACAACCGATGGTAGGCGCCAGGCATTCCCGCTCTGACATCCCCCCAGCGTACGGGGGAGGGGTATAGCCCTCAGTTCGAGGACGTCCCCCCGCGGCGACCGGCGCTGATCGCTAGGGCCACACCCCCGGCGACGACACCCCAGAGGGCGTTGGTGGCGAGAACGGACACCAGGCCGAAGGGGTTGGCGACCGGGCCCTGGAGCTCTCCGGTGACGAACGGAGACAGCACGGCGCTCAACACGATCACGAATACCCCGTAGGCCACACCTGTGAGGACGAGCGTGAGGACCGGCCGCGGAGCCCTCGTGGCGACGACGGACGCGATCCAGACGACCGAGACGGTCAGGGTCACTCCCAGCTGTGCCCAAGGTGCCCCGATCGCCGCTGAGATGCCGGTGGCACTCATCAGCGGCCGGATCAGGGCCAGGGCGCCGAGCCCCAGTACCAGCGTCCAGGGGACGCCTGTCAGGGCACCGGAGGACGTAGGTGTGGAGGCCGGGTCACCGGGGCGTCCCGGACGCTCTGAGTGGTTCTGGTCCATGAGTCTGCTCCGTTGGCTCGGTACGGCGGTCGCCGCTCGGATCCTCCGGACGGTACGGACGCCGGTGCTTCCAGGGCGTCCGTACCGGGTTCCTTCCGTGTACGGCGAAACGCGTAGTGGAGCGCTCCTTCGGTACGGGGTCCCCCGAGGCCGCGCTCCGTAGAATCGCCGTATGCCGGATCACTCCGCCCGCCAAGCGGTCATTGTCGACGCCCTGTTGGGGTTCGCGGTCTTCGCCGTGGTCGCCATCGCGATCGCGGCGGATCTCGGCGGGGGAGGGGACCTGCCCTCTGCCGTGGCCTACGGGTTCGCGGCCGCCCTCGGCCTACTTATGCTGGCCCGGCGCCGGTGGCCCTTGGCAGTGCTGCTGGCCAGCGGCGTCCTCGTTGTCGTTTACCACGCCGCGGATCTGCCCGTCATCGGGCTGGCGGTCCCCGTCGCCGCCGCCCTGTACTCGTCGGCCGAACGGGGCCGCACTGGCTGGGCTGCCGGGACAGCGGTGGTGCTGCTGGTGGTCTCCACCGTTGCGCGAGCCCTCGAAGGGCAGGACTTGGGTTTCCTCTTGGGATACGAGCTGGCGTCCACGGGGGCGATCATGGGGGCAGCGATCGCTCTCGGGGACGGTACGCGCCAGCGCCGGGAAGCTGCCCGGCAGCGCGAGCGCATCGCCGCGCTGGACGCCCAGGCGCGGGAGGCGGAGGCCGCTGAGCGCGTGGCCCGGGAACGGGGGAGGATTTCCCGCGATCTGCACGACGCCGTCGGGCACCACCTGTCCGTGGTGTCGCTGCACGCCGCGGTGGCGGCTGAGGCCTTGGAAGAAGGGTCGGTGGATCTCACGGCGGCCCGGTCGGAGCTGGAACACGTGACCCTGGCCTCCAAGGAGGGCCTGCGGGATCTGCGGTCCACGGTGCGTGCGCTGCGCGAGCCCGGGCCTGAGGTCGACCGGGTCGCCGGGCTCGCCCACTTGGCGGACCTGGTTGCCTCCGTCCGAGCAGCGGGACTGCGGGTCGACGTTGTGGGCGACGGCGGGGAAGACCTTCCCGGGATGGTCGACGCGGCCGCCTTCCGTGTGGTCCAGGAAGCGCTCACGAACACGCTGCGCCACGCGCGGGCCCGGGGAGCGATGGTCGTTCTGGAACGCGGAGACGGTGGACTCGACGTGACGGTCACCGATGACGGCCGGGGTGCCGCGCCGGACGGGGAAGAGGGGAGCGGGGTCTCGGGTATGCGGGAGAGGGCGCGGATGCTGGAGGGGACACTGGAGGTGGGCTCGGCCGAGGGCGGCGGGTTCCGTGTGTGCGCACGGCTGCCGATCGGGGGCACCGCGTGGTGAGGGTCCTGCTCGTGGACGACCAACCACTGGTGCGTGCGGGGGTGCGGTCGCTCCTGGAACGCGACGGCGATATCGAGGTGGTGGCCGAGGCAGCCGACGGTCGCCGGGCACTCGTCGAAACCGACCGCTTCCGCCCGGACGTGGTCCTGCTGGACCTGCAGATGCCGACCATGGACGGGCTCGGCGTGTTGCGGGAACTGGAACGTCGACGTGTCGACACGTCGGGGCGACGACATGTCGACACCCGGGTTGTGGTCCTCACCACCTTCGGAGAGGACGACAACGTGTTCACCGCGCTGCGGTTGGGTGCCGCGGGCTTCCTGCTCAAGGACGCCGCACCCGGTGAACTCCGGGAGGCGGTCCGCACCGTCGCGGCGGGCGAGGCCCTGCTGTCGCCCGGGGTGACCCGCCGCGTGATCGAGCGGCTGGCCCGCACCGACCTCGCACCGGAGGCCGCGGAGCGCTTGGAAGGACTCACCCCTAGGGAACGTGAGGTCCTCGAACTCGTGGGGCGGGGAATGTCCAACCAGGAGGTCGGGGCACGATTGCACCTGAGCCCCGCCACGGCCCGTACACACGTGCACCGCCTGCTCACCAAGCTGGGCGTGCGGGACCGCGTGGGGCTCGTGGTGGTCGCCTACGAGAGCGGACTGGTCCGCCCCGGCCAAGGCTGACCCGCCTGGCAGTGGCCCCGCTCGACTGTTGATCTGCCCCACAGCGGAACGGTAGGCACGGACCGAGCCGGAAGGCCGTGCCTAGAGCGTGCCCTCAGCGATGACGTTGTCATCGGTGTCGCCACCCTGCGCGCAGCCGGGGTCGACCACGGCCACGCTGGTTCCGTTGGTGTCCTGGGTGAAGAGGATCCACGCACGTTCGGGGCCGGTTCCGTCGTCGAAGAGCGCGTCGTCGACCAGGGTGACCCGGGTGCCGTTGGCCTCCTCGAATTGGGTGACGCATTCCTGAGCTCCGTCCGGGAGCTGGTCCTGCGCCTGGAGTTCGACGCTAGGGTCGGACCCCTCGGCGCCCTCGGCCTCTGCCTCGGTCTGCACGGCCGAGGCCTGCTCACCGAGCTGGTCGGCGGTGTAGACCGTCTCGCTCTCCACCGCTTCGGCCGTGTAGGACTGGGCGGTGTCCGGTTCGGACTCCGGACCGCTGTTCTCCTCGATCATGGGCGAGGCGGCCCCGGTGTCCTCCTCCTCCTCGGCCATCAGACCGTTGAACACGGCGGCACCGCCGCCGACCACGAAGACGGCCGCGGCGGCGGCAACCATCAGTTTGGGAAGACCGAAGCCCCGCCTCTTGGCGGTGATGGGGGTGACGGTGGCGGGGGTGCCGACGGGGTCGGCGTCCGCGGGTGCGTCCTCCTGTACGCCATAGGCCGCGTTCCCGGTATCGGCTTTTTCGGCACCGGTAGGCCCGGAAGCGGCGGAACGCTCTCGCGCGGCCTCGCTGATGTGGCCGTCGAGGAGGTCGGCGACGTCCTGCGGCAGCGCGGGGGCCGGTGCCTCGGCGAGCACACGGGTCACACCGGAGAGCTCGTCGATGGTGGCGGCGCAGGTCGCGCAGGTGTCGATGTGGTCGGCGATTGAGCGTTCCTCGTCGGGCTCGAGAAGATCCTCGGCGAAGAAGGCGAGTGCCTCCACGTCTGGATGGGACGTCACGATGGGTTGGCACCTCCTCTCCCAGATGTGACGTCCCGGGGAGGCTGAGGGTTCCTTAGATGAGCCAGAGAGGGGAGAAGTTTCGCGCGTCCCCGTGCGCATCTGCTCTTGACCGTGCCGGAGGCGACATCGAGGATCTCAGCTGCCTCTTCCACCCGGTAACCGAGCATGTCCACCAGGGTCAGGGCCATCCGCTGGTCCAGGGGCAGCGTCTCCATCGCGGACCGCACGTCCAGCCGGGCAGCGGTCTGGGAGGCGTGGTCCGGCCCGCCGCCGGAGCGGCTCATGCGCTCGTTGGACATGACGTCGAGGGTCTCGTCCTCGGTGGGGGTGGCCGGGCGCACCTTGCGACGTCTCAGTCGGTCATGGCAGGCGTTCACGACGATGCGGTGCAGCCAGGTGGTCACCTGGGAGTCGCCGCGGAACCGGTCGGCCGCCCGGAACGCGGACATGAAGGCGTCCTGGAGCGCGTCGGAGGCCTCCTCGCGATCACCCATCATCCGGATGGAGACAGCCCACATACGCTCACGGTGTCGGCGCACCAGTACCGCGAACGCCTGTTCGTCACCCTGAGAGTGCCTTGACAACAGCTCCTTGTCAGGAAGCTCCTGGGCCGTGTCCATCAGCGCTGATCACATACCCCACAACTAGAACTAGGTCCCGCGTACCTCGACCTCGTTAATGCTCCCACGAAAGCGTCCGTCGTCCGTGGGCAGGTCGGTGAACCAGACCAGGACGTACTGGCCGGTCGCCGCATCGTCGAGGGAGATGGACTCCGTACCGTTGACCTGGCCTTCCCAAGCAGTGGGAAGGTTGGCGTCCAGACTCGCGTCGTCGGTGACCTGGTCGCTGTCACCGACCCGGATCTGGATCCCGTAGTCCCTTTGAGGCACGACCAGGTCGACCTCGTGCACTTCCTGGGCCTCGCCGAGGTCCAGGATCAGGCCGACGCCGGACTTCTCGGTGCCCATCGGGTCCTTGTAGCCCTCGGTGTTCCAGCGGGTCTCGACATCGCCGTCGTGGGCCAGAGGTGCGTTCTGTCCGTGCTCGGAGTGGTCGCCGAGGGGGTCGAACCCGTCGGAGTCGGTGATCGCCAGGACCTCGGGATCGGCACTATCCGTGACGTCCTCGGTCTCGTTGGACGTCGGGTCGGCGGCCTCGTCCCCTCCGGGGCGCATCATGGAGCCGAACATCCACGCACCGGCCACAACCGCGGAGAACAGGGCCACCGCGAGCACACCGACCAGCAGCCGCTTGGCCGAACCGCCCTTGTTCCGGGCCGCCCGCTGGTCCATGCGGGAGGGTGCCGGTCGGCCACCGCTCCGTGCCTGGGCCGCACCGTTCCGGCTGGAGCGCCGCGGGTCGCCCGCGGCGTCGAACTCTCCCGTGCGCCGGGAGGTGCCGGGCTCGGGCGGCGGCGCCTCGGCGGGTGAGACCGGCAGCGGGATGAGCCTGGGGACCTCGGCCATGGCGGCGCAGAACTCGGCCGGACTGGTGATGGGCGGTCCGGGCACCATCTGGCCGACCAGCTGCGGCAGGGCCGAGCGGGTGGTGATGGCGGCCAGGGGTTCGTTCACCCCTTGGCGGATCTGACCGGGCGGGTAGGGGCCCATGGGGCCCTGCGGGGCACCGGGCAGGCCGCTCTGCGGGCCGCCGGGCCAGTACCCGGTGAGGGCCGCGTAGAGCAGGTTGCCCAGGCCTTGGGCGTCGACGGCGCCGGGCTGGGGGACGTTGTTCCCCAGCAGTGCCGCGTCTACGCCGATGCCGGCGACCTTGACCGCCCCGCCGCTGCTCCACATGAGCTTTCCGGGGGTCAGGCACAGGTGGTACAGGCCGCCCGCATGAGCGGCGGTCAAGGCCTCGGCCGCTTCGGCGACCAGGCCCGCCGCCCGCTCGGGCTCCATGGGGCCCTGAGCGAGGAGTTCCGCGAGCGAGGAGCCGATCACCCACTCCTCGACCACGTACGGGACCGGTGAGTTGTCGTCGGCGTCGAAGACCTGGGTGACTCGGGCGTCCGGGATGCGGCTCGTGGCCCGTGCGGCCCGGACGACCTCGGACGTGCGCGGGAAGCCTTCGGCGAAGGTCCACACCGCGACGGGACGCGCCAGCGTCTCGTCAGTGGCCTTCCACCGGGTGGCGCCACCGGTCTCGCTCACTGCGTGGTCGAGTCGGTAGCGGTTGGCCAGCTTCGCCCCGGGTTCGATCAGGAAGGTGCTCATGATGGGAGTGACGGACGCCAGTGCCGCTGGGTCGCGTGGTGCCGCTGTGTGCACATGCGAGGGGGTCGGCCCTGTCTGCTGTCCCCAGCCTCCCTTCGGGCAGCTCGGATAAACGATGCTCTGGCGGTAAAGCTGTGTCGGTCCATGCTAGGACGCGTGAACAGCCTCTTTGGAGGACATCGGATACTCATCGACCTTCCGGGACGTATCCACGTGTGACTACCCAACGTCATCCATTCCAGGTGATCAGCGGCGTCGCAACCGGGATTTCACCAAATCGAGGAATGCTGTGACTTCAGTCACATTGAGGAACTTGGCGGCAACCACGAACAGTACGGCACCAACCAGTCCTCCGGCCACCATCGACGCAACACCAGGCCACAGCTCACCCGGAAGGCCGCTGAAGGCGAAGGTCATCAGTAGCCCGAACAGCGCGGCAGGGATGGTCGCCACATGCAGCTTGAAGAGGGTGGACGCTGTTCTGCGGCCGTCCAGACCGTTGAGCCTCTTGTTCAGGAGGTACCACATGATGATGGAACCGACGATGTAGTAGAGGCCGTACGGAGCGGGCAGCCACAGAACGATGTGCTGCGGCGTGTCCGCCATGAAGTACAGAAGGCTGAACGCGGTGACCGCGTGGGCGGTCTCGGAGGGGATGGCCACCAGCGCGGGGGTCCGGGTGTCGCCGAGCGCGTAGAACACCCGCATCTGCAACTGGAACAGCGTGAAGGGGATCAACATCACGCAGAAGACCATGAGGATGCGGCCGATGGCCGCGGCGTCCTCGGTACTGGTGCTGCCCTGCGCGTAGATCATCACGCAGAAGGGGATCGCGAAGACGATCATCGCCACCGAGATCGGCACGATCAGCACCGAGGAGAGCCGGAAGCCGCGTGAGAAGTCGCTCCGTACCTGGTCCTTGCGCCCGGCCGCGACGTGCTCGCTCATCCGGGGCAGCAGGGCCGTGATCACCGACACCGCGATGATCGCGTACGGCAACTGGAAGAGCATCGAGGCGAACTTGTACGCCGCGATACCCGAACCGGTCTCGTATCCCAGTTCCGCCGACATCGCACCGGCACGGGTGGCGACGTTGGTGGAGACGAGCGCGCCCACCTGCGCGACGACGATGTAGAGCATCATCCACGAGGCCGCTCCGGCCGCCTCGCCCAGCCCGGACCCGCGCAGGTCCAAGCGGGGCCGCCAGCGGAAGCCCGCCGCGGCGAGGGCCCAGACCAGTACGGCGGCCTGCACGACCTGGCCGAGCGCGGTACCCAGGCCCAGCAGGGCCAGTTCGCCCTCAGTCACGGTATCGGGTGTGCGGCCCGGTCCGGCGATGGACAGGAACCACAGGCAGATCCCGATGATGACGACGTTGTTCAGCACCGGTGCCCACATCGGAGCACCGAACTTACCGCGCGCGTTCAGCATGGCGCCGGCCAGACCACTGGCGCCGATGAAGAAGATCTGCAGTACCAGGTAGCGCGCCAGGGTGACCGACACGTCGTACTGCGCCCCGGTGAACCCGCCCGCGTAGATCCGGATGAACCACTCGGCGATCAGCCAGGACACCGCGGTGAGGGCGAACAGCGCCAGCAGCAGGAGCGTGACCAGCCGCTGCTCCGTGCGGTTCCCGCCGTCGGGGTCGAGCTTACGCCTCTTGACCAGGAACGGCACGAACACACTGGCCAACAACCCGCCGATGAGCAGGTCGTAGATCATGTACGGCACCATGCCGGCGGTCTGGTAGGCGTCACCCAGCAGCTGGGTACCGATCGCCGCCGCCAGCACGATGGTGCGGACGAAGCCCGTCACTCGGGAGGCGATCGTTCCGGCCGCCATGATCGCGGTCGACTTGGCGAGGTTGCCCGTCGTGGTGTGCGAGCTACCGCCGATCTCGTCGCCGTCCTCCAGACCGGCGCGGTCCGCGGTGCCCAGGTCACCGATGTCGCTGGGGTCCCGGTCCGTCTTGAGCCCGGTCTCGGGCTCGGCCTTGGGCTCGGAGAGCTCGTAGGTGTCGAGCACGTCCTCCGGCGTCACCAAGTGGCGACCGGACCTGCTCTCGTGGGGGTCCCGCGGTCCCGGTTCTGGACCGTCGGTGTGTTGACGGGGGTGATCGCTGGACACCGTCGGGTGGTCCTTTTCTCGGTCGGACGACTACTGGGCACCGGCGGGGCTGGGCCGGAGTGGTTCACTGCGTCTACCGACGCAGACGGCCGCGGATGAGTTCCACGGCCGCGGTCAGCTCGGGTACGCGCAGAACACGGGCGGACACCAAGAAGAGCAGCGCGCCGACGGTGCAGCCGACGACGGGGGCACCGACATAGGTCATCAGACCGGGGCCGACCTGGGTGTCGAAGAACCAGAGCACCCCGAAGCCGGCCGCGATGCTGGGAACAGCCGCGAGGTGCAGGCGCAACAATGTGCCAATGATGTGCTTTCCGTCAAGTCCACCGATTCGTCGGCTGAGCACCTGGCCGGCGATGGTCAGACCCGAGAGGAAAGAGACCATGAAGCCGGCGGCGACGCCGACGACCACCACGTTCGGGGGCAGGACCAGGTAGGCGGCAAGGGCCAGAGCGCTGTGTACAGCGAGGTTGGCCACGCCGATCAGCGCGGGGGTCTTGGTGTCCCCGAGGGCGAAGAACACGCGCAGCATCAGCTGGAACACGGTGAACGGCACCAGGCCGAGGGACATCACGGCGAGAATCTGGCCGATGGCGGCCGCGTCGGCGACGGAGACCGATCCGCGTGCGAAGGCCAGGATCGACAGCGGCTCGGCGAACAGCGCCACCGCGAAGGCCGTCGGGACCAGCACGAACGCGGAGATGCGCATGGTGCGGGAGAAGTCGGAGCGGACCGCCTCCCAGTTGCGGTCTTCCGCATGGGCGCTCATGCGCGGGAGCAGCACGGTGATCAGGGAGACCGCGATGATCGCGTAGGGAAGCTGGAAGAGCTGGTACGCCAGGTTGTAGGCGCTGATCCCGGCGCCGATATCCAGACCCTGCTCGATACTGGCGACGTTCGCGGCGTTGGCGATGTTGGTGGTGATCCACAGGCCCGCCTGCGTGAGCAGGGTGTAGAGCATCATCCACCCCGCGGAGCGCAGGGCCACGCCGAGGCCGGACCCGCGCAGGTCCAGGCGGGGCCGCCAGCGGTAGCCGGTCCGGGTCAGGGCGATGAACAGAACGAACGCCTGAAGCGCCATACCCGCGGCGGTGCCCGCGCCGAGGAGCGTGAGTTCGGAGGTGGTGACGTTCTCCGGGGTGCGACCCGGGCCCGCCACGACCAGGAACATCGCGGCCACGCCCATGATGACGAAGTTGTTGAGCACCGGGGCCCAGACGGCGGCGCCGAACTTGCCGCGCGTGTTGAGCATGGCGCTGAGCAGTCCGCTCAGGCCGACGAAGAAGATCTGCGACAGCAGGAAGCGCGCCAGGTAGACCGACGTCTCGAACTGGATCGGTGTGAACCGTGATCCGTACAGCCAGATCAGGACTTCCGCGGCCGCGATCGCGGCCGCGGTCACCAGCAGCAGCGCCAGCACCATAGAGGTGAACAGGCGGTCCTCGGTGGCCTTGCCGCCGTCCGCGTCTCGCTTGCGCCGCTTGACCAAGAACGGAATGACCACGGAGGCCATGAGGCCGCCGATCAGCAGGTCGTTCAGGATGAAGGGGATCGTGTGCGCCGTGTGATAGGCGTCACCGAGCAGGTGGGTGCCGATGGCGGCGGCCAGCACCATGGTGCGGGCGAAACCGGTGATGCGGGAGGCCATGGTGCCTACGGCCATGACCATGCTGGACCGCATCATGCCGCCCGACATGCCTTCCGAACCCTCCTTCGCGGGTTCCGGATCGGCTTCCCCGCCTCCTAGGTCGGGTGAGCCTCCCGAGTGCCCGGGGCCGTCGATCCCGCCGAGGCCGGGGCCTCCGGGGGCTGCCCCGGTGTCGGGCAGTTCGCCTTCCTCGAAGGAAGGGGTCGGGCCACCGTAGGGGCGGCTCGTGCCCTCACCTGGCAGCGGCCCCTCGGGTGACTGCTTGCGGTGCCTGGGCGTGTGGCGGGGGGAGCGCTCATCGCCGTTCGGGGAGTCGGTGACCACCGTGGATCAGGGTTCCTTTCGTCCGACTGGGAGGTTCGTGCCGGGCGCCGCAGGACGGCGCCCGGATCAAGCGGTGGGGGTCACTTCCCGGTGCCGCCGTCGCCGGGGCGGCTCTCGCCGTCCGGAAGGTCGGTGTCGGGGGTGTCCTGCGTGTCGACCTCGGAGGCCGCACCGTCCTCGGCGGGAGCTTCGTCCCCGGCGGAGGCGTCGTGCTCGGCTGAGCCCCCGGCCTCAGCGGATACTTCGGCCTCAGCCTCAGCCGATCCGCCTGGGGCGGGCTCTTCGGTCTCGACGGGCTCACCGGTTTCGGTCGGCCCGGTCTCGGACTTTCCGGCTTCGGCGGGCTCTTCGGCCTCGGACCGGTTCTCGGTCCCTTCCGACTCCTGGGGCGCCCCGCCTTCGCCCTCCTCGGTTCCGGGCTTCCCGGGCCCCTTGCCCGCCGCCGCGGCGTTGGCCTTGGCGGACTGGCGCCGGACCCACTTGCGGAAGGCGCGGGGCGCGAGCGCGGCGATGAGGATGAGCAGTCCGATACCGCTGATGAGCAGCGCCTGGGTGCCCAGGCCTGTGGCGTTCACTTGGATCCGGGTGTCTTGGGCGCTGATCGGCTCACCGTCGGCGTTCTGCAGGCTGACGTGGACGGTGGTGCTTCCGTTGATCCGGGCGGAGAGCGGTACGTACACCGTGGTCCTCGCGCCGGGGGCGATCTCGAAGGAGGAGGTGTAGTTGCCGATGGCCAGCCGCTCGGCGTTCTCGGAGAACACCGACAGGTGGACGAAGACCGCCTCGTCCTCCAGGTCGTTGGCGACGAGCACACCCGTGATACCCGTGCTGCTCGCCATGGTGACCGGCTCGCCGGGGATGACGCGCACGTCCTCCATGCGGTCCTGGACCGCCTGCCCCACGAGGACCCTGGTGGCGCCGGCCATGGCCTCGCGCTCTCGCCAGTACACGGACTCGAGGCGCACCATCGAGGGCCGGAAGGGGTCGCTGTCCCCGACCAGGATGCTGTTGAAGAGGCGCACGTCGCGGCTCACGTCCTCGATCTGGCCGAGGTAGATGGAACTGAGCTCCTCGCCGTAGGCGTGGTCCGGGTAGTTCAGGTCCTGGCGGGTGTCCTCCCGCTCGTCGGAGTCGGACAGCTCCACCGACTCCAGGCGCTCGGCGGACAGCCAGGGAAGCTCGTCGGTGGCTTCCAGAACCCCCTCGGCGAACTCGGGGCTCGGATCCCACCCCGGCTCGGGGTAAGCGACGACCGTCCGGTCACCGCCGACGTTCTCCCCGGCGATCATGGCCGTCTCCGCGGCGAAGCGCTGCAGGGCGAGGGCGGACTCCCCGGGGCCGTGGGAAGGCATCGACAACACGTCGGCCAGACCGGAGTCGGCGACCAACGCGTACGGCTCCTCGTCCCCCTCCGCGTCGCCGGGGGCGAGCGGGGCCTGGGCCGTGGGTGTCGTGGAGATCCAGGAGGCGGGCGGTACGGCCTCCTCGTCGAGGAGGAAGCGGTGGGCGCCCTGCTCGGCGAACAGTTCCTGGACGTTCTCCTCCATCAGGCCTTCGGGCGGCACCGCGAAGGTCTCGTCGGCCTCGAGGTCGAGGGACTCCAGCACCGCCTCCTCGCCGATCCGCAGGGAAGCCTCGGCGTCCGCGTCCATGCCGTTGCGGAGCAGCGAGACCAGGTCGGAGTTGGCGTAGGGGGAGGCCACCACGTTGTCGGCGGCCAGGACCTCCCGGGCCTCACGCAGCCAGACCTGGGCCGCCTCGTCCGCGGCGCGGTCGTGCCGGACCGGGTTCTCGGCCGGGTCAGCCAGCACCTCCTCGAGGATCTCGTGGTCGGTGGCGGCGATCCGGAGGACATCGTCGAGGGTTCCGGGATCGACGGACCAGGTCACGGGGATGCCCTCGGTGCGCACCGGGAGCTCCACGTCCTCGTCCTCCGCCTCGGCCTCCTCGTCGGCCTCCTCGTCGGCCTCGTCATCGGCCTCAGGATCGTCGGAGCCGCTCTCCGAATCGGCGTCCTCGTCCTCCGCTTCGGCGGTCTCGTCCGCGGGAAGCGTGTCGGCGGTGTCCTCCGCGGTGACGTCCTCGCCGGCGGTCGGCGACAACGGGTCCGCTTCCTCTTCGTCCTCCAGTCCCAGCAGTTCGACGAGGTCGTCGTCGCCCGCCTCGAAGGAAAGAGGGACCTGCGCGCCGGCCTGGAGGAGGCGGCCCAGGCGGCCCTCGGCGCCGACGGAGTCGTGCAGCTCGTCGCTGAGGAAGGTGTCGTCGTCCGCGCGCTGGGGGTCGTCCATCAGCGGCCACACCCAGGCGACGTCCAGGGAGGGAATGTCGTCGTCTTCCGTGTAGGGAAGGAAGGTGTACTGCGCACCGAGGCTGTTGCCGTCACCGTGGAGCGCCTCGACAACCATGGGGTACACGCCGGGGGAGTCCAGCCCCAGGTCGTCGACCGGGGTGCTCAAGGAGTATTCGAGGGTGCCTTCCGGATCCAGCTCGCCCTCGAACTCCTCGTCCGGCCCCGAAGCGTCCGGCTGCCAGCCGTCACCGGACGAGAACTCGTCGAGCTCCTCGCGCGAGGTGAACGGGTGCCGTGAGTACCGCAGCTGGACGGTCACGTCCTCGACGGCGGACTCGGTGGTGTTGGTCACTTCGCCGGAGACCCGCAGAGTACTGTCCTCGTCTGCGGAGTCCGGAGTGATCCGATCCACGATGATCGGCTCCACCGACTCATCGTTCTCGGGTTCCGCCGACGCGGGCGAGAGCGTGGCCGGTATCGGGAGCAGCGCGGCGGTCATGGCCATGACCGCGGCCGCGGAAGCAGTTCGACGCAACGCTTGGTTTCCTGATTCGGGTCCAGGTGTCCGTCCCGCCAGCGATGTGGAAGGTGGGGCGGGAACGGTCGGGATGCCCGCACGGCGTTCGGCGGAAGCGGGGTTGGCGGCCCCGGTTCGACCGTTGCAGGCCACCACTCAACCCGAAGATACCGCGTTTCCCGAATCCCGGTTATGGAGCGGACCGTAGTTCGGCGGCGTGGCGGTCCCAGCCTTTCATCCGCCGGGGGCTGCGCGCCAGAGCCGCCACAGGTGCTCCGCGGGCACAAACGATTCGCGGTTACCCCGTGCGTCCGCCTAACCTGCGTGGTGTGCCGAACACAGAGTTTCCGAGTCAGAACGACACCGCCCAGGCCCGGTCCGCCGAGGCGGGCCCGCGCGAGGGCACGCTGACCGGTGAGCAGCGGGCGGCGATCACCGCGTTGCTCGATACCGTCCAGCTGGTTTCCGGTGAGCTCGGTGACCGGTTCTCCGCGCACGACCAGCAGCTCGCCCTCGTGGGCGGACCGGTCCGCGACGCGCTCCTCGGGCGCGTTTCCAACGACGTGGACCTCACGACCGACGCGGTTCCCCAGCGGATCCTCGAGCTGGTCGACGGCTGGGCGGACTCTGTGTGGACCGTCGGTATCGAGTTCGGCACCGTGGGCCTGCGCAAGCGCGGCCTGCAGCTGGAGATCACCACCTACCGGAGCGAGGCCTACTCGCCCAAGTCGCGTAAACCCGAGGTCGCCTACGGCACCGACATCCACGACGACCTGCTGCGCCGGGACTTCACCGTCAACGCGATGGCGGTACGCCTGCCCAGCCAGGAGTTCGTGGACCCCTTCGGCGGTCTTGCCGACCTGCGGGACAAAGTGCTGCGGACCCCGGGCCGTCCCGAGGATTCCTTCAGCGACGACCCGCTGCGCATCATGCGCGCGGTTCGCTTCGCCGCCCAACTCGGCTTCGACCTGGCCCCTGAGGTGGCCGAGGCCGCCCGGGACATGGCCGACCGGCTCACCATCGTCTCCGCCGAGCGCGTCCGCGACGAGCTGACCAAGCTCATGCTCAGCCCGGACCCGCGCCGGGGCGTCGAGCTGATGGTGGACCTGGGGATCGCCCAGCACGTCCTGCCCGAGATCCCCAAGATGCAGTTGGAGATCGACGAGCACCACCGGCACAAGGACGTCTACGAGCACTCGCTCACCGTCCTCGACCAGGCCATGGACCTGGAGCGCGAACGCGGTCACGAGCCCGATCTGGTGTTGCGCCTGTCCGCACTGCTGCACGACGTCGGCAAACCCAAGACCCGTGCCTTCGAGGGCGGCAACCGGGTGACGTTCCACCACCACGAGGTCGTCGGTGCCTCTATGAGCCGTAAGAGGCTCACCGCGCTGCGCTTCCCCAAGGACGTCATCTCCGACGTCAGCCTCTTGGTCGCGCTGCACCTGCGCTTCCACGGCTACGGCAAGGGTGAGTGGACGGACTCGGCGGTGCGCCGGTACGCCCGTGACGCAGGGGACCAGCTGGAGCGCCTGCACATTCTGACCAGGGCCGACTGCACCACCCGGAACCGGCGGAAGGCCGCCGCTCTCGCGCGTTCCTACGACGACATCGAGCGCCGCATCGGCAAGCTCGCCGAGCAGGAGGAACTGGACCGGATCCGCCCGGACCTGAACGGCAACGAGATCCAGGAGATCCTGGGTGTCAAGCCCGGCCCCTTGGTGGGCAAGGCCTACCGGTACCTGCTGGAGCTGCGCCTGGAGAACGGGCCCATGGAAAGGGACGCGGTCACGGAGGAACTGAAGTCCTGGGCCGCCGACCACCTGGAACAGGACGGCAGGCAGGCCTAGGGCAGGAGTTGGCCGGGGCGGGCGGGAGCTACCGGAGCCAGTCGGACACGGGGCCTCAGAGCCCCGGTTTGACCGCGGTCACGGCCATCGCCGCACCGAACACCCGCAGGGGTGTGCCCTCCAGGCTCTCCGAGGCGTCCCGCAGCGCCGATGGACACCCGCCGAAGGCGGGCATGAGGTAGTCGATCGCGCGCACCCGCAGCCCGGATCCGCGGAGCAGCCGCCCCATCTCCTGGCTGGTGAAGGACCGGGCGTCCGAGAGCCTGTCGTGCAGGGGCCGCACCCACGGCAGGAACGGAGCGGTCAGCGCTGAGCGGCGCCGTTCCCCCCAGAGCACACCGTGCGGCTCGAGGGGGAACCAGCGGTTGGACGTGGTCAGCGAGACCGCGCCGCCTGGCTTGAGTACCCGGTGGACCTCGGAGAGGGAACCCTCCAGGTCGTCGAGGTGTTCGACCACCCCGAATGCGGTGACCCTGTCGAAGGTGTTGCCTTCGAAGGCAAGCGAGTCCGCGGCCATCTTGTGCACACTGATGCGGTTCTCCAAGGCGGTCCCGGCGACGCGCTCGCTCAGGGCCTCGAGCGGCGCGGGTTCGACGTCGACCGCGTCCACCCGTACGTATCCTTCGGCCAGCTCGACGGTGTGGCTGCCGTCGCCGCACCCGAGGTCGAGTAGCCGGTCGCCGCGGGTCGGAAGCTGGCGGCGCACCGCCCCGACCCGCCTTGCCACCCCGGTCGCCTTGACGGCACTCGAAGGGTTACCGAGTCCGAAACCGCCGCTCATGGCACCATCCCCTGCTCGTGACGAATCCTTTCCGGGAGACTACATTAAGTGACGCTTTAGTTACTGATTGATGGAGCGACATGTCGACACCCCGGATGATCCGCCGCTCAGACCGTCTCGTGCGCCACACCCTCGCGGGCGAGGCGCCGGGCGCGGATCGTCCAGGCCGCGCTCATCAGCAAGAAGGCGAGAACCATCGCGGAGACCACCGGCACGCTCACTCCGGACTGCGGAACCAGGCCTGCGGTAAGCGCGGCGCCCAACACGAACGTGGCGTTGAAGAGCACGTCGTAGACCGAGAACACCCGACCCCGGAACGCGTCGTCGACATGTCGCTGAACCAACGTGTCGACAGTGACCTTCACCGCCTGGGACACGAAGCCCAGGACGAAGGCGGCCACCGGGAAGAGCGCGGGTGAGAAGGGCAGGCCGAACAGCACCAGGGCGACGGCGGCGCCGGCGAGCAGGCCCGCGATCCACGCGCTCGCACTCATCCGGGCGGTGGCCCACGGGGTGGCCACGGCCCCGAGGAAGAACCCGAGGGCGAGCAGCCCCGCCGCCACCGAGAAGCCGGCGATCCCGGCGACCCCGCCGCCCGTGAACGTGTTGTTGTACAGCAAGAGCGTCAGGAGCGTGGAGATGCCGAAGAGGACACGGTGGCCCCCGATGGTCAGCAGCCCGTCCCGCGCGGGCACCCGCTCCCAGATGTGCCGGACCCCGGTGACCATGCCCCAGACGACGTTGCGCAGTGCCGCCCGAACCTCCTCCGGCTCCTGCTCCAGGTGCGGACCGAGCTCGCGGTACCTCAGGGTGAGGGAGACCAGGGCGGCGCCCGCGAAACCGAGCGCGGCCACGAAGAGGATCATGCCGGTGCCCAGAGCCTCCTCACCGCCGACCATGCCGATCCCGAGCCCCACACCGGTCCCGAGCGAGCTCGCGACCGTTCCACAGGTCGGGGTGACCGCGTTTGCCATCATCAGCTTGTCCCTGGGCACCACGTAGGGCAGGCCTGCGGAGAGCCCGGACAGGAAGAAGCGGTTGACGCTCAGCACGAGGAGTGCAGCGACGAAGAACGCGGGCCCTTCGCCGTTGGCGACGAGGAGGGCCGTCACCGTGGCGAGTGCCGCCTTGAACAGCGATGACAGCAGGAGCACCTGGCGACGGGGCCAGCGGTCGATGAGCACACCCGCGAACGGAGCGACCAGGGAGAAGGGGAGGAGCAGGACCGCGAAGGCCGCGGCCACCTCCCCGGCACCCGTGTGCTGTTCGGGGTTGAAGAAGACGAAACCGGCCAGCCCGGCCTGGTAGATCCCATCGGAGAACTGCGAGACCAACCGGGTGCCGAACAGCCGACGGAACCGGGGTCCCTTGAGGACCACGCGCAGATCACCGAAGAAGGACACGCCCTCAGAGTAGAACGTGCCCGGGGCCGCGAGGGCCCCGGGCGACCCGGAGTGACCCGGTGGGCCGACGCGGCTGTCGCGTCGGCCGCAGATCCTGTGCTAGCCGGTAATCCTGTGCTAGCCAGTAATGAACTGCTCGACCCGCTCGTGCGCGTCGACGTCGCTGTACTGCTCGGGCGGCGACTTCATGAAGTAGGAGGAGGGCTCCAGGATCGGGCCGCCGATGCCGCGGTCCTTGGCGATCTTCGCGGCGCGGACCGCGTCGATGATGATGCCCGCGGAGTTCGGGGAGTCCCAGACCTCGAGCTTGTACTCCAGGTTCAGCGGGACGTCGCCGAAGGCACGGCCCTCGAGTCGGATGTAGGCCCACTTGCGGTCGTCCAACCACGGCACGTGGTCCGAGGGGCCGATGTGCACCGCACCGGCGTTGAGCTCGTGCGGGATCTGCGAGGTGACCGACTGGGTCTTGGAGACCTTCTTGGACTCCAGGCGTTCGCGCTCCAACATGTTCTTGAAGTCCATGTTGCCGCCGAAGTTCAGCTGGTAGGTGCGGTCCACGACCACACCCCGGTCCTCGAACAGCTTGGACATCACCCGGTGGGTGATGGTGGCGCCGATCTGAGACTTGATGTCGTCGCCGATGATCGGCACGCCCGCCTTGGTGAACTTCTCGGCCCACTCGGGGTCGGAGGCGATGAACACGGGGAGGGCGTTGACGAAGGCCACACCCGCGTCGATCGCGCACTGCGCGTAGAACTTGTCGGCCTCCTCGGAGCCCACCGGGAGATAGGAGACGAGGACGTCGGCCTTGCTGGCCTTCAGCGCCGCCACGACGTCCACCGCGTCCTCGGGGGACTCCTGGATCATCTCGCGGTAGTACATGCCGAGGCCGTCGTAGGTCGGGCCGCGCATGACGGTCACGCCGGTCGGCGGGACGTCGCAGATCTTGACGGTGTTGTTCTCACTCGCGACGATGGCCTCGGCCAGGTCGTGACCGACCTTCTTGTCGTCCACGTCGAAGGCGGCGACGAACTCGATGTCGCTCACGTGGTACGGGCCGAACTGGACATGCATCAGGCCGGGGACCCGGGACTCCGGGTTGGCGTCCTTGTAGTAGTGCACACCCTGGACGAGCGACGCCGCACAGTTGCCGACACCCACGACGGCTACACGTACCGAACCCATTGGTCCTTGCTCCTTCTTTTTCGCGAACATGGATTCCACAGCGCACGGCGACGGGCCCGCGCCGACGGCGGTCCGGGGCTCGTCATCCTGCGTTCGTATCCCGTATGTGGTCAGCAGCGCGCACGACGGTTCTGTTCCCCTTCACGGCCGTCGACTACGAGGGAGAACTGTGCATGTCTGGCTGGTTTGTTCGGCTATGACTCTATCCTTGCTCTGCCGTGGGGCTGCATGTCACAGGTGTCAGGCGGGAGGGCAGAGTGACCGCGTGTGAGGGTGATGCGGCGGCTTCCGCGGGCCCGCTGGCGCGCAATGTCACATGGGCGTCCACCAACTGGGCAAACGCCCCCGGCCCCTTGCCGGTGACCGTGCTCACACAGTCGCGAATCGCCGGACACGGGTGTCCTGGACTGCGCGGACAAGCAGCTCCTGGCACAGGGTGACGAGAAGTTCGGAAGTGCGCGATACCCTCGCGCGTGGGTTGTGCTATACTGTTTGCTCGCTCTAACGTGACCCTTGATTTGCGTGCGCAGCCGGTAGAGACCCCGAACGAAGCCACCGCCGCGGCGGCGTTCACGTCGGAACAGAGCACCGACGGCACGGGGCAGTGCTCCCGCAGGCCAACGATCAGGAGGAAGTAGCGGCTAACGTCTTCGCGACCTGTTGAAAACCTTCCCCCGCAGCTGGGCGTCCCTTTATCAAGCCTTGAACGACAGGCAACAGCGGTGGAAACACGCCAGCCCGGCCCGGCATCGAGCCGGTGCCCCCGCCACAGGTCGCGAATCACCGATCCCCCAGGGGGACCGTCCCCCGTTTCCACCAAGGAATCGTCAGGCCGACCGGCCGTGAGAGGCAATCGAGGACCACGTGAGTACCGAACGACGACGGAGTGCCGAAGGCGGCCGTCGCCGGGCTGAGGGCCCGGACGACGGTCCGCGCGGCGACGGCGGAGGGCGTAGGGCCTCTGGCCCTCCCCGGGAAGAGCGTGCGGGCGGACGGCGCCGACCTGATTCCGAGGGCGGTTTCTGGGGCGATGACCAGCCTCCTCCGCGATCCCGCAGAGCCCGTCCCGAAGGTGAGGCGGCGCGCTCCGAAGGGCGTCCGCGCCCCGAGGGCGGACGCCGTCGCGCCGAGGGCGGGCAGCGGCGGCGCCCCGAAGACGGGGAGCGTCCGCGCCGTCGGCCAGGGGAGGGGGGACGACCCCGACCCCGTCCAGACGGGCAGCGTCCGCGCCGTCCGGAGGACGGTGACCGCCCCCGGCGCCGTCCGGACGACCCGCGCGCCGGTGGACGCCGTCGTGCGGCGGGCCCCCGTGACCCCCGCGACCGAGAGCACGGAGCCCGCGCCGAGGGCCGTCGTGCGGCCGCCCACGGGGCCGGAGGCCGGGGTTCCGGCGGCCGCGGCGGTGGCCGCCGCCGTCCCCGCGCGGACGAGCCCGACGACCGCCCCTGGTTCAAGCGCTTCCTGTCCAAGGCCTGGAAGCCCGCACTGGCGTTCTGCGGGCTGATGTTCATCGGCGGCGTGGCCGCCTTCGCGGTGCTGTACGCCATGGCGCCCGACCAGGGCGACCTGACGACGAACGCGGAGCAGACCGCTTCGGCGACCCAGATCATGTGGGCCGGCGAAGAGGGCGAGGAAGACCTCGCGATCACCACCGGTGAGGTCCAGCGGGTCTCTGTCGAGCGGGAGGACATCCCCGAGGAGGTCGTCGACGGCGTCCTCGGTGCGGAGCAGCGCACCTTCTACGAGGACCGCGGCATCAACCTCATGGGTATCGGCCGGGCGATCCTCTCCCGGGGTGACGCCGGCGGCGGTTCCACCATCACCCAGCAGATGGCCCGCAACTACTACAGCGACCTCGAGGGCGAGGAGCCGCTGACCCGCAAGATCCGCGAGATCTTCATCGCGATCAAGCTGGACCAGCAGCTCGACCACGACGAGATCCTCACGATGTACCTCAACACGATCTACTTCGGCCGCGGTGCCTCGGGTATCGAGATGGCGGCGCAGGAGTACTTCGACAAGAGCGTGAGCGAGCTGGACCACGCGGAGGGCGCCTACCTCGGCCTGGTCATCCAGATGCCCAGCAACTTCGAGAACCCCGCCGAAGGCTCCTGGACCGAGACGTACCTCAACGAGGAGCGCTGGCCCTACCTCCAGGGCCAGCTCGCGCAGATGCACGAGGAGACCGACGGGGAACGGGGCCTGCCCCAAGCCGAGGCCGACGCGCTGGAGATCCCCGAGACCGTCGAGTACAACCCCGAGGAGACCGAGGGCGACCCGAGGCTGGGCTACGTGCGGCAGGCCGTGCTCGAAGAGGTCACTGAGCGCTACGAGATCGACGGTGGCGCACTGGCCACCGAGGGGTACGTCATCAAGACCTCGCTCGACGAGGACCTGATGAACGCCGCGACCGACGCCTTCGACATCCTGCCCCCGGGTGAGGCCGAGGACACGATGAAGGGCCTGACTGCGGTGGACCCGGACACGGGCCAGATCGTCGCGTTCAACGGAGGCCCGAACGTCGCCGAGGTGGAGAACAACTCTCTGGTCCACCAGACCCAGGCGGGTTCGGCCTATAAGCCCTACGTCCTCGCCCGCGCGCTCATGGACGAGATCGGGCTGCGCACCGTGCTCGACGGTGACAACGGGCGCGAGTTCCCCGGGCTGCAGAGCCCGGTGAACAACTCCGGTGACGTCGACTACGGCGAGGTCGACCTGATCGACTCCACTGCGGACTCGGTGAACACGAGCTTCGTGGACCTGGCCATCCGGGTCGGGGAGTCCCGAGTGGACGAGCTCGCGGTGGATATGGGTGTCGACCCGGCCCGCCAGGAGACCTCCACTCTGGGGCCGCTTGTCGCGTTGGGCACCCACCAGGTCAACGCCCTGGACATGGCCAGCAGTTACGCCACCTTCGCCGCAGAGGGGCGCCACTTCCCCGCGCACATGGTGACCGAGGTCGTCGACGGCGAGGGCAACGTCCGTACGCCGAACGACCAGGACGAGCTGGAAAGCGGTACCGAGGTCGTCCCCAACGACGTCGCCGCGGACTCCACCTACGCCATGCAGCAGGCGGTCGTCGAGGGCGGAGCGAGCGAAGCGGCCCTCAACGACGGCCGGGACGTGGCCGGTAAGACCGGTACCTCCTCCGACGCTGTTTCGGCATGGTTCGTCGGATACACACCACAGCTGTCCACCTCAGTGGGGATCAGCCGCCGTAGCGGTGATCCACTGGAGTTCGACGCCAACGCGGGCGAGATCTTCGGTGGCACCACGTCGGCCAAGGTGTGGAAGGAGTTCATGGAGATCGCCATGGAGGGCGAGGATCCGCAGTCGTTCCCGGAACCCGCGTGGGTGGGCCAGGACGAGAGCTTCATGCCGACGCCGACGGCGACCCCGACCGAGGAGCCTGAGGAGGTTCCGACCGAGGAGCCCAGCGAGGAGCCGACCCAGCCGGACTGCGACCCGCGTGAACCCGACTGCGAGCTGGAGCCGGACCCGGAAGAGTGTCACCCGCTTGACCCGACCTGTGAGGAGGACGACGGTCAGGAAGAGGTGGACTGTGAGATCGATCCCGGGCATCCGGAGTGCGAAGAGGACGATGACGAAGACGACGAGGGGCCCTGGCTCCCGGGCCCGGACAACGAGCGCAACAACAGTCTGATCAGGCCGAGGGAATGATCGGTCGGTAGCTGTGGCGGGGGCCGGTGCGCGGAGGTGAACCCTCCGGCGCCGGCCCTCCGCCGTTCCCGGGCGACGCGTTCCCGTTCCCGGGCGACGTGCTCCGTTGTGCGGGAACGCTGGTCGGGTACTCCACAAACCGCCTCGGCGGTGTTCCGCTGCTGGTAACCTTGGCTCCCGTATGGCTCAGAGCCCGAGCGGTGCGCCCCAGCCCGGCCGGGGCGGCGAAACCCCGGGCTCCTGCCCTCCTGCCATGGAGATTCCATGGCCGCAACAGTCCAGAGGAGGAACGTACGCCTATGCGTCGTTACGAAATCATGGTCATCCTCGACCCGAACCTCGACGAGCGCACGGTCGCCCCGTCGCTGGAGAACTTCCTCGGTGTCGTCCGCAACGACGGCGGCTCGGTCGAGAAGACGGAGATCTGGGGCAAGCGTCGTCTTGCCTACGACATCGAGAAGAACTCCGAGGGCATCTACGCGGTCATCGACCTGACCGCCAAGCCCGAGACGGTCAAGGAGCTCGACCGGCAGCTCGGCATCGCCGAGGCCGTGCTCCGCACCAAGGTTCTGCGTCCCGAGGTTCACTAGGCACCCCGGTGCCCTGACCCCCTGACCCCGCACCTTCCGTTTTCGGCCCCAGGACTGTTCTGTCTCTAGGGGCGTGGATGATGCGGGGAGCAGGCGAAACCGCCTGATCCGAACTATCTCGAACCGGAGCCGATCCATGGCAGGCGAAACCCAGATCACGCTCGTCGGCAACCTCGTCGACGACCCTGAGCTGCGCTTCACGCCCAGTGGAGCCGCGGTCGCCAACTTCCGTGTGGCCTCGACGCCCCGCACCTTCGACCGCCAGGCAGGTGAGTGGAAGGACGGCGAGTCCATGTTCCTCACCTGCACCGTCTGGCGGCAGTACGCGGAGAACGTGGCCGAGAGCCTCCAGCGCGGCATGCGCGTCATCGTGCAAGGCCGCCTGAAGCAGCGGTCCTTCGAGACCCGTGAGGGTGAGAAGCGGACCGTCTACGAGATCGACGCCGAAGAGGTCGGCCCGGCTCTGCGCAGCGCCACCGCCAAGGTGACGAAGACGCAGCGCCAGGGTGGCGGCTTCGGCGGTCAGCAGGGCGGCGGTTTCGGTGGCGGCCAGCCCCAGGGCGGCGGCTACGGGAACCAGGGTGGCGGCTTCGGCGGCCCGCAGGGCGGCCAGGGCGGCCAGGGCGGCCAGGGCGGCCGCAGCGGTCCCCCGGCCGACGACCCGTGGTCGACCAACGGCGGTGGCGGCGGTTTCGGTGGCGGCGGCGGAGGCTTCTCCGACGAGCCGCCGTTCTAACCGGCGTCCACCCCGCGTAACACCCGGCCCGGCGTCCAGGGGCGCCGAGCCAGTACTCACATGTCCCAGCCCATCCCCGGGAAGACCCCGGGGCTCTTGCGAAGGAGCACCACGATGGCTAAGCCGGCAGCGCGCAAGCCCAAGAAGAAGGTTTGCCTCTTCTGCCAGGAGAAGCAGTCCTACATCGACTACAAGGACACCACGCTTCTCCGTAAGTTCATCTCCGAGCGCGGCAAGATCCGCGCCCGTCGGGTGACCGGCAACTGCACCCAGCACCAGCGCGACGTCGCGACCGCGATCAAGAACGCGCGCGAGGTGGCCCTGCTGCCCTACACCAGCACCGCTCGCTAGCGTCGATATCCGAGGGAGGTTTTTGTCGTGAAGCTGATTTTGACCCACGAGGTCAACGGTCTCGGAGCCCCCGGCGACGTCGTCGAGGTGAAGAACGGTTACGGCCGCAACTACCTGCTGCCGCGTGGGTTCGCCATCCGGTGGACCCGTGGCGGTCAGAAGCAGATCGACCTGATCCAGCGTGCCCGCAAGGCGCGTGACATCCGCAGCCTGGACGAGGCCCAGCAGGTCGCCGGCCGGGTCAGTGCGCTGAACGTGCGCCTCAAGCAGCGCGCTGGTCAGGGTGGTCGTCTGTTCGGTTCGGTCACGCCCGCGGACATCGTCGAGGCCGTCAAGGCCACCGGCGGTCCCGAGCTGGACAAGCGCCGGATCGAGATCAAGAACCCGATCAAGTCCGTCGGTGACCACAAGGTCCAGGTCCGCCTGCACCCTGAGGTCGCCGCGACGATCAAGTTGGACATCGTCGGCGTCTAGGGATCATCCCTTGACCTGACCGTTCCGGTCTCGGACCCCGTCCCTCTTCGCCAGGGGCGGGGTTCTCCGCGTTCCGGGCAACGCGGGTCCGAACACGCAGAAAATGTGAAAAGCACCGGTTGAACACTCTATGTAACCTATCGTGTTCTCTGTGTTGCGTCGCGTCCCGCGATGCTCCGCACGGAGAGGACAGCATACCGATGGCCGTTGAGAGACGACCCGAAACCAACCACCCGCTGGCGGTGGACCGCAGGACCATGCTGCGAGGAGCGGCCTTGGCCGCCGGGGGAGTGCTTCTCGGTAGCACGATGGGGGTTTCGGCGGTGGGACCGGCTTCCGCGGCCGCGATGCCCAAGGTCTACACCCGGTCGGACTGGGGTGCGCGCTCGCCCCGGGGATCGATCGAGGTGCTGGCCGAAGCGCCGACCCACATCGTCATCCATCACACCGCGACCGGGAACGTGTCCGACACGTCGACCAGTCACGCCGCCAGCCTGTCGAGATCCATTCAGAGCTATCACATGGACAGCAACGGGTGGGACGATACCGGACAGCAGCTGACTATCAGCCGCGGCGGGCACATCATGGAGGGGCGTGACCAGTCCCTCAAGGCGATCCAGGACGGCCGGCATGCGCTCGGAGCGCACACCGCGAACCACAACTCGCACACCATCGGGATCGAGAACGAGGGCACCTACTCGTCGGCGGCCCCGCCCGGAAGCCTGGTTTCGGCACTGGTGGACACCTGCAGCTGGCTGTGCCTCGTCTACCAGCTGGACCCGCAGGACGCGATCGTGGGCCACCGCGACTACAACGCCACCGCATGCCCGGGTGACGAGCTCTACGCGATGCTGCCGAAGCTGCGCGACGACGTCGGGAGCCGGCTCCGGGAGCAGCTCAGCCACCTCAGCCGGGTCGTGGGGGAGGACCTGAGCTTGGACCAGCTGCCGAACTTCCCGGACGTCCCGGAGGCGGAGCGGGTCGCGACCTTCTACCACGGCCCCACCGTCGGGGACCTCGACACGTCCCCCTGACAGCCGCGAGCACAACCGCCCCTGCTGCCCGCCGCAGGGGCGGCTTTCGGTGCGTCAGCCCCGGTATGCCCTAGGGCCGGGTCGCTCCAGTGACCAGCCAGGCATCGCCCCGCGCCCGCAGCCCGAGAGTGACGGCGCGGGCCAGGATCCAGACGGAGAAGGCGATCCACAGCCCCACGAGCCCCCACAGATCGGAGGACGCCAGCTGGGGGATGACGAGGGCGCAGGGCAGGAAGACGAGCATCGTCCACAGCGAGGCCCAGGCGAGGTAACGCTGGTCCCCGGCACCCATGAGGACGCCGTCGAGCACCATCGTGACCCCGCTGAGCGGCTGCATGAGCGCCACCACGACGAGGGAGGCCATGATGAGTGCGGCCACGCGGGGGTCGGACGTGAACGGGACGTGCGCCCAGGGCAGTACGAGCAGAACCAGGACCGTGAACACGACCCCCGACATCACGCCCCACTCGACCATGCGCCGCGTGGCGTCCTTCGTGCCGCGCACGTCGCCAGAGCCCAGGTAGCGCCCGACGATCGACTGCCCGGCGATGGCGATGGCGTCCATCGCGAACACCATCAGTGCCCAGATGTTGTAACTGACCTGGTGCGCGGCGATCGAGTCATCGCCGAGCCTGGCCGCGACCGCCGTCGTCACCAGCGCGACCACCCGCATCGACACGCTGCGCAGGAACAGGGCGAACCCGGCCGACGCGGAGGTCCGGAGGCCGGCGGCGGTCGGCAGGAGGGACACACCTTCGCGCCGAGCCGACCGGGCGATGGTCGCCAGGTACCAGAACGCCCCCGCGCCCTGGGCGAGCACCGTCGACCAGGCCGAACCGGCGATGCCCCAGTCGAAGACGAACACGAAGGCCGCGCACAGCACGGCGTTGCCGATGTAGGAAGCGACCGCGACCACGAGCGGGGTCCGGGCGTCCTGGAGCCCGCGGAGCACCCCGGTCCCGGCCATGATGACCAGGAGGAACGGTGTGCTCAGCAGGCTGATCCGCAGGTAGGTGAGGGCGTAGGGCGCGACCTCGGGGGAGGCGCCCAGGAGGTCGATCATCCACGGGCCCAGCGGCCAGCCGATCCCGATCGCGGCCACTCCGAGCAGGAGGGCGAGCCAGAGGCCGTGTACACCGTCCCGCATGCCGCCGGGAAGGTCGCCCGCGCCGAACTTGCGGGCCACGGCGGCGGTGGTCCCGTAGGCGAGGAAGATGCACACCGCGGCCAGGGTCAGGAGGACCTGACCGGCGACCCCGAGCCCGCCGAGTGCCTGTGTGCCGAGGCTGCCGACGATCGCGGAGTCGGTGAGCAGGAAGAGCGGTTCGGCGATCAGCGCGAAGAACGTGGGGATCGCGAGGGCGAAGATCTCGCGGTCGTGGCGGTGCCGGAAGGGGGCCGCCGAGAGGAGTGTGGGCATGACGGAGCCACATTACCGGACAGGCGTTCGAGGGGAGGAGTGAGGTTATCCACAAGGGCTGAGAAGCCTGTGGATAACCTGTGGAAAGCCTCTCTGTGAGACATCTTGCACACCCCGGTATGCACCGGTGTTTTCGCAGCTCAAGAGGGTTATTGTCACCTGTCGGGAAAGTTATCCACAGGTGATGTGCACAACCTGCGCGTGCAATGCCCTGCGGGGTCCCGGATGCGATGGTACGGACTTGTCCACAGGTCTGTCGGACGGCGCCCTCCGCGTCCGGGATGGGGCATCCTGGGAGGGCGGCCCGGCCCGGGTCGCACACGCGGCCGGTGTGGGGAGTAATACGTGAGTGTCGCTGAGCAACCACCTGAACAAGGCGGATACGAGCGCACCCCACCCCATGACATCCAGGCCGAACAGAGCGTCCTCGGCGGCATGCTGCTTTCCAAGGACGCCATCACCCAGGTCGTCGAGATCATCCGCTCCGCGGACTTCTACCGCCCGGCGCACCAGATCATCTATGAGAGCGTCGTCGACCTCTTCTCCAGGGGCGAGCCCGTCGACGCCATCTCCGTCAACGCGGAGCTGACCAAGCGGGGCGAGGCCACCCGGGTCGGCGGGGCACCGTACCTGCACACCCTCACCGAGGCGATCCCCACCGCGGCCAACGCGGGCTACTACGCCAAGATCGTCTCGGACCGAGCCGTCCTGCGCCGCCTGGTCGAGGTCGGTACCCGCATCGCCCAGGTCGGTTACGTGGGCGATGGCGAGGTGGACGACCTCGTCGACCACGCGCAGGCGGAGATCTACAAGGTCGCGGAGAAGCGCACAGGCGAGGACTACGTGGTCCTCGGTGACATCATGCCCGGTGCCCTGGACGAGATCGAGGCCATCGGCGCCAACGACGGCAGCATGACCGGTGTGCCGACGGGCTTCGCCGATTTCGACGCGCTGACCAACGGCCTCCACCCCGGCCAGATGGTGATCATCGCCGCTAGGCCGGCCGTGGGTAAGGCACTGGCATTGGACACGCCCCTGCCAACCCCGGACGGCTGGACCACCATGGGTGGGGTACAGGTCGGCGACGAACTCGTCGCAGCCGACGGCAGCCCTGCCCGGGTGGTAGCCACGACGGACGTGATGCACGATCGTCCCTGCTACGAGATCACTTTCGACGACGGCACCGTGGTGGTGGCGGACGCCCAACACCAGTGGTTGACCCACACCCGGGCCTCTCGTCGAGCGGTGCAGGAGGCGCGGGCCAAGGGAACAGCCCCCAAAGTCCTGCCAGCCGTTCGGACCACGGCGGAGATCGCTCGTACCGTGCGCCTGGAGACCGCTGACCGTAGGCTGAACCACTCGGTGAACAACACAGAACCTCTGGACCTCCCCGAGCGGGACCTGCACCTCCCGCCCTATTTCCTGGGCATTTGGCTGGGCGACGGTGCCTCGCAAGCAGCACGTATCACCACGGACGACCAGGAAGTCCTCATCAACATCGAGATGGAAGGGCTGGTGACCAAACCGATCGGCCGGGCGACGATGACCCACGGGGTCTTCCTTCCGACCGAGCAGGTCGAGACCGTAGAGAAGACCTGTGTCGTCTGCGGGGCCGGTTTCATCCCGAAACTGCCGCATGTGCGTACTTGCGGGCAATCCTGCGGAGGCAAAGCCCGCTTCATGTCCGCGCCGGTTCCGCACACCAGCTGCCCCGACTGCGGCCGCCCCTGCTTCTCCAGCTCCCGGTGCCGCCAGTGCACCGCTGACCACGGGAGCGCCCAGGCGCGGCTACGGACCCTGGGAGTACTGGGGAACAAGCACATCCCCGCCGAGTACCTGCGCTCTTCGATCGCGCAGCGAAAGGCTCTCCTCGCTGGACTTTTGGACAGTGACGGCACCGTCAGCGCGAGCGGTTCGGTGCAGTTCGCCGTGACCAGTGAGCGCTTGGCGATGGACTTCCGGGAACTCGCGTACAGCCTGGGGTACCGCACCGGCCTGTCGACCAAGAGGGTCAAAGGGCGGACTGAGGCAAGCTCTGTCTGTTACACCCTGACCTTCAGCTCCGACTGTGAGGTCTTCGGAATCGAACGCAAGAAGGCCGCGCACCGTGAACGGTCTGCGGGCCGCTCCCACTCGCGTATCGGGTCGAGGTTCATCACCGATGCGCGCCTGATCGACAGTGTGCCCGTGCGATGTGTCCAGGTCGATCACCCGGACCACCTCTTCCTCGCCACGCGATCGATGGTGCCCACCCACAACTCGACGCTGGCCCTGGATTTCGCGCGTGCGGCGTCCATCAAGAACGAGATGACGTCCGTCTTCTTCAGCCTGGAGATGGGGCGCAACGAGATCGTCATGCGCCTGCTCTCGGCCGAGGCGCGCGTTCCGCTGCACACCATGCGCTCCGGCCTGATGACCGACGAGGACTGGGCGCGGCTGGCCAGACGGATGGGCGAGGTGGCCAGTGCACCGTTGTTCATCGACGACTCACCGAACATGTCGATGATGGAGATCCGGGCCAAGTGCCGCCGCCTCAAGCAGCAGCACGACCTCAAGCTCGTGATCGTCGACTACCTCCAGCTGATGAGCTCGCCCAGCCGGGTGGAGAGCCGTCAGCAGGAGGTCTCCGAAATGTCGCGTTCGCTCAAGCTCCTCGCCAAGGAGCTGGAGGTGCCCGTGGTGGCGCTGTCCCAGCTGAACCGTGGTCCCGAACAGCGCACCGATAAACGCCCACAAGTGTCGGATCTTCGCGAATCGGGCTCTATCGAACAAGATGCGGATATGGTCATCCTGCTCTACCGGGAGGACGTCCACGACAAGGAGTCGCCGCGCGCCGGCGAGGCGGACATCATCGTGGCCAAGCACCGCAACGGCCCGACCGCCGACGTGACCGTCGCCTTCCAGGGCCACTACAGTCGATTCGTCGACATGGCGCCCGGGTAGCCACCAGCCCCCTTTCCCCGTGCCGCGGGGTCTTGAATACGGGGTGTGGCAGTGAGAGGCACCATCGATCATATCGGTCAATACATAAGTCGACTTATGGGCCATCCGAAAAGTCGACAAAGAGATACGTCGACATCACGACCTGTCGCCGACCGTGCTGGCCAGCACTCCGCCGGACACCTGTTCCAGGGTCTGCGGCAGGTAGCCGACCCCGTCACGGGTACGGACGGTGAGATCGCCGTTGTCGGGTACCTCCTCCCCGGCGAAGAGGCGCAGGAGTGTGCTCTTACCGGATCCGTTGTCCCCGATGACGCCCACCCGTTCGCCGGGGCTGATGGTGAGATCGACGCGGTCGAGGACCGTGTGGTCGTCGCACCGCTTGCTGACCTCGGTGAGGACGAGTTGGGAGTGTTGGCGAAGTCGTGCTCTGAGCAAGGCGGCCTCCTGGTCTGCGGGGTGTTCGTTCGGGGCCGCAGGCCGACGCAGGAGAGCCGGGCAGGATTCGGGCGTGCGCACAGAGACGTGCCAGTGTCCGAAATCGAGGGGAGTGCTCGAGGCTGTCCTGATGAGACCGCGGTGTGGTGACGCCGACGGAGTAGCGCGCCTCTGCCGGAGTTTAGGCTGGGCAGCACGTGCGCGTGCTCGGAACGTGGGCGTCCGGTGCGGACTACAGGAAAAAGTAGAGCCTCATAGGCAAGACGATACGTCTCGTTGTTTTCCACGTCAATGGTGCCCGAATGAGACCGGCATCACTCTCAGTCGCGGCATTGCTTCCCATATAAGGACAGCCGGATTGACATTTATTGCCTTGCCGATTTGTCGACATAGCGATGACGGGGCTCTGGGTCGCCACCACCGCGGCCACTTTCGCGGGCCGGGGGGTCGACACGGCGAAGGGCCGCCCGCACGGTGCGAACGGCCCTTCGGGGCTGTGTTGGGCGGGGCTGTCTAGAGCCAGCGCGCCTCGGGCCGGGTGCGGCCCATCTCGTCGGTGACCAGGACCCAGTGCATGATCGGGTGCTCCGAGGGTGTCGCGTCGGCGTCCTCGCGAGGCAGGGGGACCTGCGTGGGCTCCGGAGCCAGGCCGGACAGGCGGCGGCTCGCGGCAGCGGATCGAGTGCGCCGAGGGGTGGTCGTGGAGCGAGTGAGGTGCGGCGCGCGGTCGGTCCTTCGTGCCATGGAGCCCTCCTCGTTCTCTTAGCAGATGGACTAAGTTAACCCCACGTTCACCTTGGAGTCAATTCACTTTCGCCGTGTCGGCCGTGTTCTGCCGGGCTGCGGGGGCTGGCGCGCTTTCAAGGTGAACGGAAGGTGAACAGAGTGGGAACCAGGGTCGGTCCAGGTCACGGAGGGTCCGACCCGTGCGCCGTGGGCCTGGGAGATCAAGGAGCCCGGCCGACCACAGGCCCTGGAAAACGAAGGAGCACCCGTCACTTGGACGGGTGCTCTGGGAACGGCGTCGACCGGTCGGCCAGCACGCCTACTCCTTGAAGATCAGTCCCACGACCTCGAGGTAGAGCTGCTCGGGGTAGGGAATGAAGTTGATCTTGCTGAGTGCTTGGTCCTGACCCGCGGACTCCATGACGAAGGTCCCGTAGCCGAGGAAGCGGCCGAGCAGAGTGCGCTCGAACCGCATGTCGGTGACCTTGCCCAGCGGCATCATGTTCACCTGGCGGGTGATCAATCCCGTGGTCAACAACAACCGTGCCGAGGTGATCACGAAATAGTCGACGGACCACTCCGCGACCCGCCAGACGAACCACACCAGCACGAGCAGCCAGAGCCACCAGATGACGGCCAGCGTCGCGTTGCCGTTGGCGCCGGTACCGATCGTCCTGCTCAGGATTCCGGCGACGACCAGTGCGGCCAGCACCGCGGCGACCGGGCCGATGAGGACCGCGGGATGCCGACGGATGGTCACGACGTCCTGCTCGTGCGGCAGGAGGTACCGGTTGACTGACGCTGGAGCCGCGTTACTCGAAGCTACGAGCCTCATGACACCCGACCTATCCGCCTATGGCAGCAGCGCGTTGACGAATCGGGACATCGACTCCGCACCATCCACCAGCAGATCCAGGATGCTCTGGATGACCCCGGCGGCGCTTTCCGGCTGCGTGAGCAGATAAAACGCCACAAAAGCGATGAGTGCGTAGCCGACCCATTTCTTCAACTTCGCCACGACTGGCTCCCCTTGGAATCCACCTGACCCACCAACCCAGCAGTGATTGTTCCATCGACCATCATGCCCGTAAAGCCAGGGGCACACCCTCGGCGTGGCGGTATGTCGGACGTTCGACGCTTGCGGACTGTGTCCGGTTCCGGCGGTGTTGCTAACCCCGTGAATGGTAGTCCGGAAAGTGTTTCCGCTCAGGTGCAGGTCAGGGTGGTGCGGGAGGGTGAGGGTGCCGCTTCGAGGCGGTGCACCCGCGCGGGATCCGGCCGCTGGGTCCTGCAGAGGAGATCCGGGCTTTCCCGAGTGTGGGGGCGGGACTCCCGGTTCTTCACCTTCCGAAGTGCGCGGAAGTGCGTGTCCGAAACGGGGGCTGGTGGGGTCAGCGCTGTTCCGCGAAGGCCAGGGCCAGGACTTGGAGGTGTTGGCGGGCGATGCGCTCCACGAGTTCCGGGGTGGCCCGCCCCGTCACGTCCTGGGCGCCGTGCTTGGCGGCGTCCACGCACCGGGAGACGGTGGAGGAGTGGTGTACGCCGGAGAACTCCGAAGCCAGGCGATTCACGACTGGGCTGAAATGGGCCTCGCGGGGGGCCTGGGTCGTCGAGGGGGAGGGGTTCTCGGGCATTTCACTCCTTAGGGCAGCGGAGGGCGGAACAGTACGTTCTGTGTGCGTCCGGGGGCTTTGTGTAGCTACTCGAGGGTTGCCGGAGTGCCCCGCCGGAAACCGGCGGCGACGTACGGCTATCACTGGGCTGAGCCCCTTGTGGGGTGGTTTCGGTCTGGCGGGTCTGCCCGGTTACGGGTGGTCAGGAACCATGATCACTCTAATCTGTTACGTTCCAATCTCGAAATGAATTCGGCTAATGCAATGCCGTGTCGCCTCGGAGGTCGGTCAAGCGGGCTCGACCTGGGGTTACGGGCGGGTAGCTGTGGTCGCTAGGGGACCAATGCCCGATTTTCGGGCGTTCATTCACTCCGTCCCCAAAAGAACCGAAAAAGCGCCCAACCGGTGATCCGGGTGGGCGCTCAACCTCTCGGTGTGAGGGCGGTGCGTGGGCTAGGAGCAGCCGTACAGACGGTCGCCCGCGTCACCCAGCCCCGGGAGGATGAAGCCGCTCTCGTTCAGGCGTTCGTCCACCGCGGCGGTGACGACGCTCAGCGTGGCCCCGTGGTCGGTGGGCAGGGAATCGGCCAGGATCCGCTCCACGGCGGTCAGTCCTTCGGGCGCGGCAAGGAGGCAGATCGCGGTGATGTGGTCGGCGCCGCGCTCGACGAGCAGCTTCAGCGCCGCGGCCAGGGTGCCGCCGGTGGCCAGCATCGGGTCCAGCACGTAGCACTGGCGGCCGGAGAGGTCCTGGGGGAGGCGGTCCGCGTAGGTGGCGGGCTGGAGGGTCGTCTCGTCGCGTGCCATGCCGAGGAATCCGACCTCGGCCGTGGGGAGGAGGCGGGTCATACCGTCGAGCATGCCGAGGCCGGCGCGCAGGATCGGTACGACGAGCGGGGTCGGACGCGTGAGCTGGCTTCCGGTGGTCTCTACGAGCGGGGTCTCGATAGTGACCTCTGTCACGCGAACGTCCCGTGTCGCCTCATAGGCGAGCAGGGTGACCAGCTCGTCGGTCAGCCGTCGGAAGGTCGGTGAGTCGGTCCCCACGTCGCGCAGGGTGGTCAGTTTGTGCGCGACCAAGGGGTGGTCGACGACCAGGGTTTCCAAAACGTTCTCCGGGTGAGCTGGGATAACGGGACTGTTGATGAGGGGAAGGGCCTGCCCGAGTCTAACCGCGCGTATCACCCGTACCAGGGCCCTCCCGCGTCGCTCCACCGGCACTTTCTGCGGCGCGGCGCCGCGGGGTGCGGAACTGTGCGGCACGGGATCGCCCACGGGGGAGCGGGAGACCGGCCTCTCATGAGAACGTTAGGTCCGATCTACGGCGGACGAGCGGCGAAGGCAGGGTGAGAGTGATCGCTACCATGGCACTCGCACGGGCGGGCCGGGCTCCACTCGGCCGCACCGACACACCGTCCGGGTTGGGGTGACGATGACAGTGCTCGATCATGGTGACGACGACTCGGGTGACTTCGCTGCCGTCGCGTACAGGGAAGAGGAGTACTGGGATGTCGACCTCCTCCCCGTGGCGCTGACACACGACCTCAAGGGGCTGATCCACGCCCTCCGCCAGCAGCCGAGCATCAGCGGTTCCCTCGGCCTGGTATCGGTCGGCGACGATTTCTTCATCATCGTCCGGGTATACGGCGAGGAGGTCACCCTCTTCCTGTCCGATGTGACCGCCTCCGTCGACTGGCAGGTCGCTCGAGACGTTCTGGACTACCTGGATATCGACCTGCCGGACGACGACGATCTCGACCAGGTCCTGCCCGCGGGTGACCTGTCGGTCGTCTCCGACTTGGGTCTGGACGAGATGGAACTGGGAGCTCTGGCGGGCGACCTCGACCTCTATCCGGACGAGGTGCTCGCGAGTGTGTCCGAACGGCTGGGATTCGCCCAGTCCTTCCAGCGTGTACTTGACGCGATGGGGTAGGGATCGCCTGGAAAACCACCAGGAGAAACAGGAGGGCAAGCGGTGTCGACCTTCGCAGCTGTCTTCGCTCCCAACGGGAAGACGTGGCGGGGAACAGAGGTCGATCTCGGTGACGTGGAGGTCATCGACGACATCACCGACCTCATGCTGGACTTCTCGGCGGACTGGGACAGCGACCTGACCCTGCTGCTCGTCGAGGCTGATGACGAGTGGTTCGCCTTTGTCCGGGTGGACACGTACGACTCGGATCCCCGCGTCTACCTCTCCGACGGCCGGGTCGTACACGACCACCCGTTGGCCGGCGTGCTGTCCGAGGCCGGCGGGCTCGGTGCCCCTATGCCGACCGAAAGCGCCGGATCCCGCCCCGACCCCAGACCGGACGGTGACGGTGTCCTCTTGGCCGACCTCGGGGTGGCCGAGGACGAACTGCGCTCGCTGTCGGCGGGCGGCGGTGTCCTGCCCAGTGACGTCCTCGCGGTGGTGGCCGAACGCTCCGGCTTCGCCGACATCCTCGATGCCATGAGGCTGTGACCGGGTGGCGGACCTGCCCGAGTTCGACCGGAGGGCTGTCGACGAAGCGATGAGTGCCGCCCTGGCCGAGGCGGAACTCGCCCTGGAGGCCGGCGACGTACCCGTGGGCGCCGTTGTTCTCGGGCCGGACGGCGCCGTCCTCGGCCGCGGGCACAACGAGCGCGAGGCCGCCGGCGACCCGACCGGGCACGCTGAGGTGCTGGCCCTGCGTGCGGCGGCTGAGGCCTACGGGGAGTGGCGCCTGTCCGGCTGCACCCTCGTGGTCACGCTGGAGCCCTGCGTGATGTGTGCGGGCGCCACGGTCCTCTCTCGAGTGGACCGCCTCGTGTACGGGGCGCGCGATGCCAAGGCCGGAGCGGCGGGTTCGATGTGGGACCTCGTCAGGGACCCCCGGCAGAACCACCGTCCCGAAGTTGTTCCACCCGACCTGATCGGTGAGGGCATCGCGGAAATGTGCTCGGATCTACTGATCCGGTTTTTTGCACTGCGCCGTATCCGGTAGAGTTCCTCTCGGTGGAGTCGCCTAGTGGCCGATGGCGCCCGCCTCGAAAGCGGGTAAGGGGCAACCCTTCGAGGGTTCGAATCCCTCCTCCACCGCCACCAGCCGCCCCCGGCAGTCGCCGGGGGCGGTTTTTTGTGCGCTCGGACCCCTGGAGTTCCGAGCCGCGGAACCCCGGAGGTCTGGGTGCGACCGCGTGCGGAACCCGCGTGCGCGGACTCAGCGAGCGGGTTCGGACCCCTCCGGCCCGGTGAGGCCGTCGACCGCCTTGTCCAGCCAGTTCACCCAGAAGAGCTCCATGTCGATGCCGCCCTGGAGGACCAGGCCCTGGACCCGGTCCCGTTCGGTCCCGTATCCGCGTGCCGCATCGCGCCGCTGGAACTCGCGGTACTCGGCCAACCGGGCGGCGTGCAGTTCGCGGTGGCGGCGCAGTTCGTCGACCAGGCCGTCACCGACACCTACGACGCCCGTCGCGCGCAGGCGCAGCAGCAGGGGGTCGCGGATGTCGCGCGGGTCCTCGGGGTCGCCCACCCAGCGCTCCAGCTCCTCCCGGCCCGAGGCCAGCACCTCGTACTCCTTCTTCTGGCCCCGGGTGGGGGAGCCGGTCGGCAGCGCACGGATGAGCCCCGCCTTCTCCAGCTTGCCCAGTTCGCGATAGATCTGCTGGTGGGTGGCGGACCAGAAGTACCCGATGGATCGGTCGAACCGCCGGGTCAGCTCCAGCCCGGAGGACGGCTTCTCCAGCAGGGCGGTCAGGATCGCGTGGGGCAGGGACATGAGCGCATTCTAAAGAGTGTGCGGGGCTACAGGGCGGCGGCGAGCTCCGTACCCTGCTTGATGGCGCGCTTGGCGTCCAACTCGGCGGCCACGTCGGCGCCGCCGATCAAGTGCACAGTACGCCCGGCGCCGGTGAGCTCGTCGGCCAGGTCGCGGCGCGGGTCCTGGCCGGCGCACACCACCACCGTGTCCACGTCGAGCACGCGCTCCTCGCCGTCCACGGTCAGGTGCAGGCCCTCGTCGTCGATCCGTCGGTAGTCGGCGCCCGCGACCATGTCGACTCCGCGGTGGCGCAGCTCGAGGCGGTGGATCCACCCGGTGGTCTTGCCCAGGCCCTTGCCGACCTTGGTGGTCTTGCGCTGGAGCAGGTGAACCGCCCGCGGCGGGGCGGGGCGGTCGGGTGCGCCGAGGCCGCCGCGCTCGTTGTAGTCGGTGTCCACGCCCCACAGCCGGAAGAACGTGTCGGCGTCCTGGCTGGCGTCGTCACCGCCGTCGGTGAGGAACTCGGCGACGTCGAAGCCGATGCCGCCCGCACCGATGATCGCGACCTTCTCACCGACCGCGGCGCCGCCGCGCAGCACGTCCACGTAGCTGACCACGCTCGGGTGGCCGACACCCGGGATGTCGGGGGTGCGCGGGCTGACGCCGGTGGCGATGACGACCTCGTCGAAGCCGGCGAGATCGGTGGCGGCGACGGTGGTGTTCAGGCGCACGTCGACGCCGTGCTTGGCGAGCTGGACGCGGTAGTAGCGGAGGGTCTCGTTGAACTCCTCCTTGCCGGGGACGCGGCGGGCCATGTTGAGCTGGCCGCCGACCTCGGCCGCGGAGTCGAACAGGGTGACGTTGTGGCCGACCTCCGCCGCGGAGACGGAGAAGGCGAGCCCGGCGGGGCCCGCGCCGACCACGGCCACGTTCTTGCGGACGCGGGTGGGTGAGAGGACCAGCTCGGTCTCGTGGCATGCGCGCGGGTTGACCAGGCAGGACGTGATCTTGAGGCTGAACGTGTGGTCCAGGCAGGCCTGGTTGCAGCCGATGCAGGTGTTGATCTCCTCGGCCTTGCCCGCCTTGGCCTTGGCGACGAAGTCGGCGTCGGCGAGCATGGGGCGGGCCAGCGAGACCATGTCGGCCTTGCCCTCGGCGAGGATCTGTTCGGCGATCTCGGGGGTGTTGATCCGGTTGACCGCCACCAGCGGGACCGTCAGCTCCTTCTTGAGGCGCTGGGTGATCCAGGTGTAGGCGCCGCGCGGGACGGAGGTGGCGATGGTGGGCACGCGGGCCTCGTGCCAGCCGATGCCGGTGTTGATGATGTCGGCGCCGGCGGTCTCGATCCGCTGACCGAGCTCGACGACCTCGTCGTAGGTGGAGCCGTCCGGTACCAGGTCGAGCATGGAGAGCCGGTAGATGAGGATGAAGTCGGTGCCGACGCGCTCGCGGACGCGGTGGACGATCTCCAAGGGGAGCCGGACGCGGTTGTCGAACGGGCCGCCCCAGCGGTCCTCGCGCTTGTTGGTGGCGGGGGCGATGAACTGGTTGATGAGGTAGCCCTCGGAGCCCATGATCTCTACGCCGTCGTACCCGGCCTTCTGGGCGAGTTCGGCGCAGCGCGCGAAGTCCTCGATGGTCCGCTCGATCTGCTCGTCGGTGAGCTCGTGCGGGACGAAGGGGCTGATCGGCGCTTGGATGGCGCTCGCGGAGACGGACTCCTCGCTGAAGGCGTAACGGCCGGTGTGCAGGATCTGCATGGCGATCCGGCCGCCCTCACGGTGTACGGCTTCGGTGATGAGGCGGTGTTCGGCGACCTCGTCGTCGTCCGTGAGCTTGGCGCTGCCGGTGAACGTGGCGCCTTCGGGGTTGGGGGCGATGCCGCCGGTGACAATGAGGCCGACGTCGCCGCGGGCGCGCTCGGCGTAGAAGGCGGCCATCCTCTCGAAGCCTTGTGGAGCCTCCTCCAGGCCGACGTGCATGGAGCCCATGATCACGCGGTTCTTCAGGGTGGTGAAGCCCAGGTCCAAGGGTTCAAGAAGGTGGGGGTACTCGCTCATGACGTCTCCTCGCGGGGTGCCTCTGGGCCGGTGTCCTGCCGACCGCTCCCCATTATGCAACAAGTTGCATAATGGGTTGAGGGGAGCCCCTGGTGAGAGACCGGGGGGCGGGCCGCCCGGTGTCAGAGCTCCACGGGACGCAATTCGGGCCGCTTGGCGGTCCGTCCGTCACCGGAGGAGCGGCCCCGGATCCGGCGGACCACCCAGGGGCCGAGGAAGGATCCCAGCCACCGGACCTCCTCAGCCGTGGCCCGCAGCACACCCCGCCTGGGCAGAGGTGGCAGCGGGGCGGCCCAGGACTCGTCGCTGCCGGGGATGCCGAGCGCGTGTGCCACCGAGCCGGAGATCCGGTCGTGCCCCACCGGTGAGCAGTGCAACCGGTCTGTTCCCCACAGGCGCGGGTCGGTGGCGATCTCGTACGCGGCGGTGTCGGCCACCGCGACTCCGTGCCGCTCCGCCGCTTCGCGCACCCGCTCGTTGAAGTCCAGCACGCGCGGTGCCAGCGGCTTGGCCAGCGGGGCGATCCGCGCGATGTCCGGGAAGGTCAGGGTGGCCACCCGCGCACCGATCCCGGTGAGCTCGGCGAACATCGTCTCCAGCTCTCCGACCACCGCGTCGGCGTCGTACTTGGGCCGGATGAGGTCGTTGACCCCGGCGAAGACCGTCGCCACGTTCGGGCGCAGCTCCAGGGCCGGCTTGAGCTGCTGCTCGCGGACCTGGCCGGCCAAGCGGCCGCGTACCGCCAGATTCGCATAGTCGACCCGGGCCCCCGTGGCGGCCAGCCGCTCGGCGAAGCGGTCCGCCCACCCGCGGTACCCGCCGACCCCGTCAGTATCGCCGACGCCTTCGGTCTGACTGTCCCCGAGGGCGACGTAGCGCAGGTTTCCGTCCAGCTTCATCAGACCGCACCTTTCCTGGGTGTCAGCGAAGAGTACTCAAAAGGCGGCCACTGACCCTGAACACCACTCTGACCCGTCGGTCACGGCCGGACCTCGCCGTCGCTCAGCCAACCCGACTCCAGGGGGCGGCCCTCCTCGTTCAGGGAGGTGTACGCCACGGGGAGGTCGTCGTCCAAGGGGTCGTACACGGTGTGCCCTGAGTCGCCGCCCGCCTCCGCCAACGCGGGGGCGACCAGGTGTTGCTCCCCCGAGGGGTGGAGGGCGATCGGTATCCATGCCGTGGACCCGGACCCAGCGGTCCCGGACTCATCGGGGTGGGGGAAGAGGGCTATCCCGGTAATCCCCTCCGGAACCTCGGCCTCCTCTGGGGCGGGCAGGCTTTCCGCCTCCGGCCTGCGCAAGGCGCTGAGGAGCGCCGGAGTGCCGTCGTCGAAGTAGACGGCGTACGTTTCCAACAGGGTCTGCGGAGCTTCGTCCTCGGTGTGCGGACCCTCCCACCGGATCCGTGCGGCGTGCCCGGCCCCCTCGCCGACCGGTGCGTCGAGAACTCCGTGGAGGTCGGGGCCGATGTCCACGGATTCGTCCAGTTCGAACCGGTCGTCCCCTCCCCAGGAGAAATCGTTCTGGTGGTCCCACATGGTCCGCAGGGAGACCAGGGCCTCCTCCGACGGGAACGTCGTGTGGCAGGAGCGGCGCGGCTCGTCCACACACACCCGCGCCTCCCCGCCGACCGAGTACACGGTCTCCGAGCCGAGCCGGTACCTGATCAGGGGTGTTACCCCCGCGGGCATCGCGCGCGCCCACCACTGATCGCCGGGGACGGTGCGGACACGATCGAAGTGGTCGCCCTCGATGCGCTCGAGGTCCTCCTCGACCAGGCCGTCCGCCTCCGAGTGCCGGATCTCCCCGATCTCCTCGGCGCCCTCAGGGAAGAGCCAGACCTTGTCAGAGGCGGAACCGATCGGAGAGACCGGCAGCACCGCCGCGTCCGGATCCAGCGGGAAGGTCTCGCCGACCGCGGTCTCGCCGGGGCCGTCCCGGTCGCTCCACTCGGCCCACGTCTGCGCGAACCCGCCATCGTCGTCGACGTGGGCGACCAGCGCGACCTTCTCCGTGTAGGGCTGTCCCGCCCACTCCGGCTCCGCTTTGTCCGCCCACAACAGGTGGCACGCGTCTTCACTGGCGCAGGAAAGTCCCATCGCCTCGGTGACGAAGTCGCCCATGCCGTCGGGGAGGGGCGGTGTGGGCCAGGCATCCTCGACATCCTCCATCCACCCGTCGAAGGAAGGGGCTGTGTCCTCTTCGACGAGGAGGTCCTCCCGGAACCAGGCGAAGAGGAGGACGGGCGTGAGACCGAGCGCGACGAGCCACCAGTAGCGGATCCGCTGTTTCTCCTTGGGTGGCATGGGGGTGGTCTTTCACGTGGGGGCCGGACATCCAGTAGACGCCCCACCCCGTCAACGGGTTCAGTCGGATGAAGCAGCGCGGAAACGACCGAACGAGACCAGAGCAGAGGCCACCAACGACGAAGACCCCGACCGGTGTCCGGTCGGGGCCTTCGTTCTGGCTGGTGAGCCATCGCGGAGGATAAGGGATTCGAACCCTTGAGGGGTTGCCCCCAACACGCTTTCCAAGCGTGCGCCCTAGGCCACTAGGCGAATCCTCCGAGAGCAACTCTACAGGCTTTGGGGGAGTGGTTTGAACGGGTCGCGACGTGGTCCGGTCAGCTTCTTTCCGTTCCGGGGAGACAGGTTGCGGGGCTCTCTGGTTCGGATACACTCAGGGGCAGACCCCTCGTGCGGCGTCACCCTATGAACCTCCCCAGGGCCGGAAGGCAGCAAGGATAAGTGGGCTCTGGCGGGTGCGCGGGGGGTCCTTTCTTGTTTCTGGGGGTACCTCGCCCCGGATCCGCCCCCTCCCGGTTTCCCGATCCCGGCGCGAGTTGTCACCGCCAACGGGTTCAATGGGACCGTGGCAGGGACCAGGGGAGTGATCACACCGTGAGCATCGCGCTGTACCGCAAGTACCGTCCCGCGACGTTCGGTGAGGTGCGCGGTCAGGAACACGTGACCGACCCGCTGCGCCAGGCGTTGCGCAGCGGACGCATCAACCACGCCTATCTCTTCAGCGGCCCGCGCGGCTGTGGCAAGACCACCAGCGCGCGCATCCTCGCGCGTTCCCTGAACTGTGCCGAGGGGCCCACGCCGGATCCCTGCGGCGCATGCGACTCCTGTGTGGCGCTCGCGCCCGACGGCGGCGGCAGCATCGACGTGATCGAGATCGACGCCGCCTCCCACGGCGGTGTCGACGACGCCCGGGACCTGCGCGAGCGCGCGTTCTTCTCACCGGTCAACTCGCGGTACAAGATCTACGTCATCGACGAGGCGCACATGGTGACCCGCGAGGGTTTCAACGCGCTCCTCAAACTGGTGGAGGAACCCCCGCCGCACCTGAAGTTCGTGTTCGCGACCACCGAGCCCGAGAAGGTCATCGGCACGATCCGCTCGCGGACCCACCACTACCCCTTCCGGCTCATTCCGCCGAGCACCCTCAAGGAGCTCATGGAGGACCTCCTCAAGGAGGAGGGGGTCACCTACGATCCCGCCGTGCTGCCGCTGGTCGTGCGCGCCGGCGCGGGTTCGGCCCGTGACACCTTGTCGGTCCTGGACCAGCTCATCGCTGGTTCGGACGAGGGCGGGATCAGCCGCGAGGGCGCCGTCTCGCTGCTCGGCTACACCGACTCGAGCCTGCTCGGCGAGATGGTCGACGCCATGGGCGCACGCGACGGTGCCGCAGCCTTCGGCCTCGTCGACCGGATCGTCGAGGGCGGGCACGATCCGCGCCGCTTCACCACGGACCTGCTCGAGCGCTTCCGCGACCTCGTCGTGCTCGCCGCTGTTCCGGACGCCCTGGACAAGGGTCTGGTGAACGTCTCACCGGAATCCGTCGAGCAGATGAAGGACCAGGCCGCCCGGCTGGGTCCGGCCGAACTGTCCCGCGCCGCGGAGATCTTGAACCAGGGGCTGACCGAGATGCGCGGTGCGACCGCGCCGCGGCTTCTGCTGGAACTCATGTGTTCGCGGATCCTGCTGCCCGCCACCGACGGCGACCAGGGCACCGCGCTGCTGGCGCGCCTGGAGCAGATGGAGCGCAGGCTGGCCTCGGGTGCCGTGGCACCGGCTCCGGCCGCATCCCCGCCCCCCGCCGCCCCGGCAGCGCCAGTGGCACCACAGGCTCCGCAGCAGAACCCCGCCCCGGCGGTGTCGGCTGCACCTTCCGCTCCGCAACCGGAACCGGCGGCACAGCCCTCTCCGGCTCCGGCGCGGCCCAGCGCACCGGAACCCGCTCCGCGCCCCACAGCTCAGCGGGACGGGCCCGCGGGTTGGGACGGGCCGTCGGGGAGCACACCCGAGCCCGCTGCCCCGTCCGCCGAGCCAGCTCCGGCCGCCGCGGATGGCGGAGGTCTGGACCTGGGCCGGATCCAGGGTGCCTGGCACCAGATCCTGGAGGCGGTCAAGGGGCGGCGCCGGTTCACGTGGATGGTGCTGACCGGTAGTGACGTTCAGCCGGTCGGGGTCGAGGGCAACAGCGTTCTGCTCCGCTTCAACAAGCCCAACGAGGCGAAGGGCTTCACCAACAGCGGCAGTGACCAGGTGGTCGCCGGGGCGATCCAGCAGGTCCTCGGTGTGGAGGTCCGGGTGGCGCCCGCCGGCGGCAACACCCCGGTCCCTCCGCGCCGGTCCGAACCCGCTGCGCGACCGGCCGAGCGGGCGCCCGCGGGATGGGACGCTCCGCCTCCCGCGCCGCAGGCCGCGCCCGCACCGCAGGCGGAACCGGCACCCCGGGCCGCGCCCGAGCCGAACGCACCGGAACGGCCCCCGCAGGCCGCTCAGCCCTCGGGACCGCCGGCGGACCGGATCGTCGCCGGCCTCGAGGAACCACCGCCAGACCCCTACGAGGACGGCGCGTCAGCCCCGCCGCCCGACGACGGCGGCTTCGGCCGAGCCGCCCGGAGCCAACCGGCCCAGAACGGTTCGGGGCAGGGCCGACCGAGCCAGGGCGGTCCGGCCCACAGCGCTCCAGACCAGGGAGGCACTGCCCCCTCCGCCGGGAACCCGCCCAGTGGCCACACGCCGTCCGGCGGTTCCGCCGGAGGTGCGAACCCGAGGGCCACGGGTGGTTCCTCGCTCATCGAGACGGAGCTCGGCGGAAAGGTCATCGAGGAGATCGAGCACGGCACCGCCTCGGAGCTCTAGGCTGCCGGGTCCTGACCGGGTGCCCCTTCGCGTGGCTCGGGGTCAGGGGCGCAGTGCTCGCAGTACCGTGTCGATGAGCTGGTCCACGTATGCGTGGGTCAGCGGACCGGTGCGCAGGAGCCAGCGGTGGTTGATCGGGCCGTTGATCAGGTCCACGGCGAGGTCGAGGTCGGCGTCTTCGGCGATCTGTCCGGCGTCCTGGCCCGAGCGCAGCCGGGCGCGGACCGCCTGGTTGTTGGGCTCGGTGAGCTGTTCCGCAACGGCTTGGGCGAACTCCTCGTCGTTCTGGATCTCCGCGGTGAAGGCCCGGGTGATCCGGTCCATCGCGGGGTCGGCGAACTCGTCGGCGGTCGCGCGGTACACGGTTTTGAGGTCGGCTGCCAGGTCACCGGTGTCGGGCAGCGGGGTTCCGGCCTCGGCGCCGGTGAGGCGGTGGAAGACGTCGAAGACCACGGCGGCCTTGGAGGGCCACCAGCGGTAGATGGTCTGTTTGCCGACCTTGGCACGGGCGGCGATGGCCTCCACAGTCAGTTTCGAGTACCCGACCTCACCCAGCAGTTCGATGGCGGCGTCGAGAATGGCGTTGCGCGCGCGTTGGCTGCGCCGACGGGGGTCGGGGGTCCGCCGGTCGTGATCATCGGTGTTGTCGGCCATGGCCCCACGATATCCGGGGAAAGATGACGAGACGTCTCGTCTTGATCCCCGGTGCGCCCGGGCGCGGGCCCGGTTCAGTCCGAGGGCCCGACGGGCCAGGCCCGCCCGCCTGGTGAGTCCAGCCACACCCGCTGGCCGCCGTCGGGGCCCAGGGCGAAGCCGAACCGGTCCGGCTCGGGCTCACCGAGTGCCGACCACTCCGCCAAGGCGTCCTCGATCTCGTCCCAGATGCTCCTGGGGCCGCCCTGCTCGATCATCCACGAGGTGCCGTAGGGGTAGATCCGCACCCAAGAATCAGTCCGGTGGTCGCACAGCCACAGCCCGGAACCCGTGCCGATCCACCTCCGCCGCATCCGCCAGTCCGGGACCATAACTGACAGTGCGAAGGCCGAGACGAAGGTGAGAACCGGGGCGACGGGGTCGGTCTGGGTGAGCCGGTACTCGTCCGGCTGCTGGCCCGCGTCCCGCACGGGCGGCGGTGTCGAACCGGGGGTGCGCAGGGGGACGAAGCCCACGCCACCGTGGAACCGGCCGAGTGCCGAACCCTCTTGGTCCAGTTCGAGCCGCATCAGTACCCCGGAGCTCTCCAACAGCCCCCACGGGCACACCACGACCCCGCCCTCAGCGAGTTGGTCGAGCCAGGCCTCGGGCACCCGGCGCACCCCGCACGCACTGGTGATCCGATCGTAGGGGGCCGAGGCCGGGTAGCCGCAGTATCCGTCGGCCAGGTGGAGGCTGGGCGACAGGCCGACGGCGTCGAGGGCATCTCGGGCCGAGTCCAGCAGGCGTCCGTCGACCTCGACGGAGGTCACCGCCGCGTCGCCCAGGAGTTGTGTGAGCAGTGCGGTGTTCCACCCCGTCCCGGTGCCGACCTCCAGAACCCGCTGCCCTGCGGCGAGGTCGGCCAGCTCCAGCATTCTCGCGACCACGGTCGGCGCCGAACTGCACGAAGTCGCGGCTTCGGTCTGCCGCGGCCTCGGTACCTCGGTCCCTTCGACCCTGGTGACGATGGCGTTGTCCGCGTAGACGGCGGCCAGCCACCGGTCGGGGTTGCCCGCGGCGTTCAAGGCGGCGCCGTGTGCGGTCTGTGCCCCGTTCTCCGGGATGAACAGGTGGCGGGGCACGGAGCGGAAGGCGTCGACGAGTGCGGCGTCGGTCAGCGTGCCGTCCGCGATTATCGCCTCGATCAGAGCCGAGTTGCGCTCCCTGGCGGTCAACACGTCCTCAGTCCCCTGGTTGTTCTCGCGGTTCAAGACCGGTGTCGAAGGACACCGCGGGGCCGGTGGCCCCGCGGGACATCCTTTCAACCGACGGTGATTTTCGCGCTACCCTTCGCACTTTTTGCTGGTGAAATCAGGTCAACGGGGTCACCAAGTCCTCGTTGTGCGGTGGGTAGTCCACGTAGCCGCGCGGTCCGGACGTGTAGTGGAAGTCCTTCTCCCGAATCGGGGCCCACGGAACCCCGGCGGCCAGCCGTTCGACCACGTCCGGATTGGCGATGTAGGGGCGGCCCACCGACACCAGGTCGGCACGGCCCTGGGCGACGAGGGCGGTGGCGTTCTCCGGTGTGGTCGCCGCGTGCTCACCGGTATTGCCCACGAGCGTGCCCTCCCAGGCCCGGCGCGCTTCGGCGAGGGCGGGGTGGACGGGGTCCTCGGTGACGTGCAAGTAGGAGAGGCCGAGCGGAGAGATCTGGCGCAGCAGTTCCCGGTAGACGGGCACAGGGTCGTGCTCGACCATCTCGAACTGGCGGTTGCCTGGTGAGATGCGCAGCCCCACGCGTTCGGCGCCCACCGCGTCCGCCACCGCTTCGGTCACCTCGACGGCGAACCGGACCCGCCCCGTCACACCGCCTCCGTAGGCGTCGGTGCGCAGGTTGGTGTTGTCCGCCAGGAACTGGTGTGGAAGGTAGCCGTTGGCCCCGTGGATCTCGACCCCGTCGAACCCGGCCCGTACCGCGGCGCGGGCCGCGGCCGCGTAGTCGGCGACGGTCTCGGTGATCTCCCGCGTGGACAGGGCGCGCGGCACGACCGGTGTGACCTTGCCGTCCAGGGTGTGCACCGGGTCGGTCCGAGGTACGGCGGACGGCGCGACGGGGGTGCCGCCGTCGGGGCGGTTGTCCGGGTGCCCGCCGCGCCCCGCGTGCATGATCTGCGCGAAGATCCGGCCGCCCGAGGCGTGTACGGCGTCGGTGACGAGGCGCCACCCCGCGACCTGTTCCGCCGAGTACAGGCCCGGCTCGGTGCGGTACTGCTGGCCGGGAACGCTGGGCGAGATCCCCTCGGAGACGATGAGTCCCGCCCCGGCCCGCTGGGAGTAGTAGGAGGCCATGAGAGCACCGGGTGCCCCGTTCCGATCGGCGCGCAGACGGGTCATCGGGGCCATGACGACACGGTTCGGCAGGTGCAGTGTGCCTAGGTCGTAACTGTCGAGGAGCGGGTTCGAGGAGTTCTCTGTCGTGTTCATGGAGGAAGCGTAGAATTTGACATCAATGTCAGTTTCAACAGTTGGTGACGAGAAGCACAGGAGGTGGATGTCGTGCGGGTCGGTGAACTGTCCGCCCGGAGCGGTGCGAGTGCGCGCTCCCTCCGCTACTACGAGGCACAGGGGCTGCTGACCTCCGGCCGTACCGCTGGCGGGCACCGGGAGTACGGCGAGGACGCGGTGGAACGGGTGGACCGCATCCGTTGTCTTCTCGACGCGGGCCTCGGTACCGCGGCCATCCGCGAACTGCTGCCCTGCATGTACGCACAGGAACGCGGTGATCCGGCACCCGACCTGGTCGACTGGCTACGCCTCGAACGCTCTCGGGTGACCGAGGCGATCTGCGAACTGGAGCGCACCAGGGAATCCCTCGACCGGGTCATCGAGAACGCGGACGGGGCGCCCGCACTCAGGGACGGGGCGTCCGCACCGGGAGGCGCGGACCTGGGCGGGGGCGGCGCGGAGCCGGTCCGGCACGTGTGACACGGCCAGCCCGCCTTGGCCCTACCGGTTACCCTCACAGACAAGTGACACGTAGCGATGAACAGCACCAAGTGTGCGGCGAGGAGACGGCCGTGAACCCTGGCGGAATGGACATGCAGGCCCTGCTCCAGCAGGCCCAGCAGATGCAGCAGCAGCTTGCCGACGCTCAGAAGGCCCTGGAGGAGGCCGAGGTCGAGGGCAGCTCCGGCGGTGGCCTGGTCAAGGTCAAGCTGAGCGGGCGCGGCCAGGTCGAGGACATCACCGTCGACCCGAAGGCCGTTGACGTGACCGACGCCGACGAGACCGCCCAGACCGTCGCGGACCTGGTCCTGGCGGCCATTCGTGACGCCGAAGCCCAGGTCGAGAGCTTGCAGCAAGAGAAGATGGGGCCGCTGGCCGAGGGACTCGGCGGTGGCATGCCCGGTGGCGGGATCCCCGGCCTCCCCGGTTTCTAGTTTCCGGTCCGGTCCGTAGGCTCCGGGGTCCGGCGACAGACAGCCACTGTTCGCGGTATCGCCGCTCCGGTGCCCGTGCGGCACCGGAGCGGTGCCGCACGGGCACCCCGTGTGACCGGCCTGGGCCGCGCGCCGCACATGCCGTCCCTTGTGACCTGCGCAGACTCCGCGACTGAGGACGGCCGCCGGGGCGCGGTCGAAAGAGGTCGCCACCCACCGATACGGTGGAGTGCGGGGACAGGAGTGCCCCGCCGGGCCTTCAGCCCGGTTCCGACCACTTGGGTAGGCATGTACGAAGGCGCGGTACAGAATCTGATCGACGAGCTCGGGCGGCTGCCCGGCGTCGGTCCGAAAAGCGCTCAACGCATCGCCTTCCACCTGCTGTCCGCGGAACACGCGGACGTCAAACGCCTGGTCAACGCACTCGTCGAGGTCAAGGAGCGGGTTCAGTTCTGCTCCGTCTGCGGCAACGTCGCCGAGGAGACCGAGTGCCGAATCTGCCGTGACACCCGCCGAGACCTCGCGGTCATCTGCGTGGTCGAGGAGTCCAAGGACGTCATCGCCATCGAAAGAACCCGTGAGTTCCGGGGCCGCTACCACGTGCTCGGCGGCGCCATCAGCCCCATCGAGGGTGTGGGCCCCGACGACCTGCGGGTCAAGGAACTCATGACGCGCCTGGCGGACGGCCAGGTGTCCGAGCTCATTCTGGCGACCGACCCCAACTTGGAAGGGGAGGCCACCGCGACCTACCTGGCGCGGCTGGTCAAACCCATGGGCCTGAAAGTCACCCGGCTGGCCAGCGGGCTGCCCGTTGGCGGCGACCTCGAGTACGCCGACGAGGTCACTCTCGGCCGCGCTTTCGAGGGCCGCCGCAGCTTGGAGTTCTAGCTCACACTTCGCCGTAATCGGGGCGAAACATGAGTAACCTCCGTTCGAACGGGTAGGCCCGAGCGCTGGTGTGTCAAGACGCCACGCCCTCCCTCCGCAGGTCGGAGCGGGTGCGGCCGGTGTCTCTGGCTACACTCCATTGTTAATTGTCTTGATCCCAACTCCTCAGGAGCATCGATCGTGGCCCTAATCGTGCAGAAGTACGGTGGGTCTTCCGTGGCTGACGCGGAAGCCATCAAGCGAGTAGCCCAAAGGATCGTGGCTCAGAAAAAGGCGGGACATGACGTCGTGGTCGTCGTCTCCGCTATGGGCGACACGACCGACGAACTGCTGGACCTGGCCGAACAGGTCACCCCGATGCCGCCGGCGCGCGAGCTCGACATGCTCGTCACCGCGGGTGAGCGTATGTCGATGGCCCTCGTGGCGATGGCCATCGAGAACCTCGGCTACGAGGCCCGCTCCTTCACCGGTTCCCAGGCCGGCGTCATCACCACGTCGTTGCACGGCAACGCCAAGATCATCGACGTGACTCCCGGACGTATCCAGGAGGCCGTGGGCGAGGGCGCGATCTGTATCGTGGCCGGGTTCCAGGGCGTCTCCCAGGACACGAAGGACATCACGTCCTTGGGTCGTGGCGGTTCCGACACCACCGCGGTCGCTCTCGCCGGTGCGTTGAACGCTGACGCCTGCGAGATCTACAGCGACGTCGACGGCGTTTTCACCGCCGACCCGCGCGTCGTTCCCTCCGCTCAGCGGATCCCCCAGGTCTCCTACGAGGAGATGCTGGAGATGGCCGCCAGCGGGACGAAGATCCTGCACCTGCGGTGCGTCGAATACGCGCGTCAGTACAACATCCCCCTGCACGTCCGCTCGTCGTTCAGCCAGAAGCCCGGGACGTGGATCGTTTCGGAAGTCGAGGAAAGCGAAGGCATGGAACAGCCGATCATCTCCGGGGTCTCCCACGACCGGAGCGAAGCCAAGATCACCGTTGTCGGCGTCCCTGACAAGGTCGGTGAAGCCGCGACGATCTTCAAGGCGCTCGCGGACGCAGAGATCAACATCGACATGATCGTGCAGAACGTGTCGGCGGTCTCGACCTCGCGCACGGACATCTCGTTCACCGTCCCGAAGGACTTCGGCAAGGAAGCCGTGTCGGCTCTGAAGAAGGTCCAGGAGAAGGTCGGCTACGACTCCCTGCGCTACGACGACAAGATCGGCAAGGTCTCGCTGATCGGCGCCGGCATGCGCTCCTACCCGGGCGTCACCGCGCGCTTCTTCGACGCGATCGCCACCTCCGGCACCAACGTCGAGATGATCTCCACCTCGGAGATCCGCATCTCGGTGATCGTCGAGGAGGACCAGGTCGACGCGGCCGTGCAGGCCGCACACAGTGAGTTCCAGCTCGACGCCGACCAGGTCGAGGCTGTCGTCTACGGAGGTACCGGCCGATGAGCAACCGTCTTCCCACCCTGGCCATCGTCGGCGCTACCGGCGCCGTCGGCACCGTCATGCGCGACATCCTCACCCAGCGTGAGAACGTGTGGGGCGAGATCCGCCTGATCGCCTCGGCGCGCAGCGCCGGCAAGGTTCTGAGCGTGCGCGGCGAGGACGTCGTCGTCCAGGCTCTGGCCCCTGAGGTCTTCGACGGCGTCGACGTCGCCATGTTCGACGTTCCGGACGAGGTATCCAAGGAGTGGGCGCCGGTCGCCGCCGCCCGCGGCGCGGTCGCCGTCGACAACTCCGGTGCCTTCCGCCTGGACTCGGACGTCCCGCTCGTGGTTCCCGAGGTCAACGCGGACCAGGTGCGCAACCGTCCGCGCGGCATCATCGCCAACCCGAACTGCACGACCCTGTCGATGATCGTGGCGATCGGTGCCCTGCACCGGACCTACGGCGTCAAGGACCTGGTCGTCTCCTCCTACCAGGCCGCTTCCGGTGCCGGCCAGGAGGGCATCGACGTCTTGCGCGACCAGATGGCCAAGGGCGCCGCGGACCGCACCCTCGGCGACAACGAGGGCGACATGCGCGCGGCCGTCGACGAGCTCGGCCCGTTCCCGGCGCCGCTGGCCTACAACGTCGTGCCGTGGGCGGGTTCGCTCAAGGACGACGGCTGGTCCTCCGAAGAGCTGAAGGTCCGCAACGAGTCCCGCAAGATTCTGGACCTGCCGGACCTGAAGGTCTCCGCGACCTGCGTCCGCGTCCCGGTCATCACCACGCACTCGCTGGTCGTGCACGCGACCTTCGACAGTGAGGTCGCCGCCGACGACGCCCGCAAGCTGCTGGGCGCCGCCGAGGGCGTCGAGGTCCTGGACGACCCCGCCAAGGGCGAGTTCCCGACCCCGAACGACGTCGTGGGCACCGACCCGACCTGGGTCGGCCGCATCCGCCAGTCCATCGACGACCCGAAGTCGCTCGACCTCTTCCTGTGCGGGGACAACCTGCGCAAGGGCGCCGCGCTGAACACCGCGCAGATCGCCGAGGTCGTCGCCAAGGAGTTCACCCAGTAGAACGCCTGGGCCCGGCCCCGAGCCGGGAGCTTCGGGGGCGGCGGCCGGACCAGTACGAGGTCCGGCCGCCGCCCCTTGTCGTGTCCTGCGGATCAGAGCGATCCAGGGGATGGCGGATCAGTGCCGTCCGCGAGGTCGGGCCAGAGTCAGTTTGTAGAGGAGTCGACACTGTTCCGCCGAGCCGATCAGGTCGGAGGTCTCGACGGGTCGGTCGCCGCAGTAGTGGGTGCGTTCGACGACGAGGACGGGGACCCCGGGGGCGGAGTCGAGGAGGGCGGCCTCGGCGTCGCGCAGCGGACGGACCCCGACCTCTTCCACGACCCGGTCCACCGGGAAGCCGGCAGAGCTGAGCCGGTCCAGCGGGCCGGTGTCGACCGCGTCGAAGGGAGTGCGCAGGGTTCCTGCGGTGAGGACCGCTGGCTCCCAGGACCGGTGCAGGGTGACCGGCTGGTCGGTGGACAGTCCTCGATAGGTGGTCCGGTACACGGGGTCGCCGTCACGGAGGCGGAGCCGGGAGCTCAGCCGGGCCGTGCTCCGTTCCTGTTCGGTGCTGACTCGCTCTCGGGAGAGCCTGCCCAGGCCGGATCCGGAGGTCGCGTCGGTCCGGGCCAGCCGGAAGACCTCGGGGACGGGGCGCACGAAGTACCCGGAGCCGGGCCTGGCCTCGACGAGGCCTTCGGTGACCAGGAGTCGGAGCGCGGTCCGGGAGATCTGCTCGCTCACTCGGTAGGCGCGGGCCAACCGGGTGCGGGACGGGAGCCGGGTGCCGGGGGTCATTTCACCGTTGAGGATCGGCTCGCGCAGTTGCTCGGCGAGCCAGAGGTATCGGGGTTGCCTGACCACTGCTCACCCGACCTCTGTGCTCAGGTCCTTGGTCGCCGGGGTGGTTGCTCTGGCGGGACGCACGAGCCGGTGGTCCCGGGTGCCCGTGTCACCACCGTTTCCGGTGCCGATGCCGGGCCGGAGGGAGGGAGTGAACCTGCCAGATCGCCGAAGCTCGCCCATGGTTCCAGTAAAGCAGTGGAAAAGCCTGGTGGGGGGCGCTACCCGAAAGTAGTCAGTACTTGCCCGGTACCAGCCACGGAATCGGAAGTGCGCTGACGGGTGCGGGGAAACGCCCGAAACCGACGGAATGGACGTGCCCGTGCACCACAGATTATTACTCTGTGTGTCAGGGCAACCGCGTATTGCTTGGGGGAGTCATGATCACCAACCTGTCGGAGCTGACGGAGTCGGCGAAGCTGGCGGCGCTGGCGGACGGCGCCGACCGTGCCCTCGCGTGGATGAGCGGTATCACCGGTGTGCTGTTCCTGCTCGTGCTCCTCGCTGTCTTGGTCCTGGTGATCGCCGCAGTGGTCTCCGCGCTGGTCAACAGCGATACGTCGGGCGGCGGGAAGCTCCTGTGGGTCCTCTTCATCCTCTGGTTCCCGCTCTTCGGGGCGGTCGCCTGGTTCGTGGTCGGCAAGAAGGGCCACCTCAACCGCTTCCTCGGGATCGACAAGGGGCGGGCCCGGCACACGGTCCCGACCAGCGTCGGCCAGCACAGCGACGCCGCACCCGACCAGGACGGCCTCGGGCACGCCTGAGCGTTGCCCGGGTAGTTCCGGCGCATGGGCCCCGGTTGGAGCCGGATGAACCGCTCCAGCCGGGGCCCGCCGTTGTGCGGGATGCGGACTTTTCCACAGGCTGTGGACGGGTGTACGGCTCCGCACCGCTCCACCCGGTCAGCCCGGGGCGGCCTCGAAGTCGGCGAAGTCGAAGCCGGGTGAGACGAAGCAGCTGACCAGGGATTCCCCGCCGAGCGGCCGGGCGTGCTGCCAGGTGTTGGCCGGAACCAGGACCTGGAGCTGTTCGCCGTCCTCGATCCCCGGACCCAGCACCAGGCCGTCGCCGGATTCCGGTTTGCCGCCTGTGCCGCCAAACTCCAGCCGCAGCGGGCCGCCCCGGTTGAAGACCCACACCTCGTCCGAGCGCACCCGGTGCCAGCGCGACTCCTCGCCGGGGCACAGTAGGAAGTGGATACCGGTGGCGCTCGGCCTCGGCCCCGCGTAGCCGTCAGGCTGGACCTCCACCCCGGAGCGCCAGGTCTGCCGGTACCAGCCGCCCTCGGGGTGGGGCAGGAGGTCCAGGGACTCAGCTGTCCGGGGGCGTTCCTCGAAGGCGGTGTAGCGGCCCGCCGGGTCCCGGCGCGGATGGCGTACCCCCACCACCGCCTGGCGGGGGACCGGTCCGTACACGTGCGGGAAGAGCACGTCGTCCGAGACCCCGGGTGGGGGAGCGGGGTCGGCGGCCTCCCAGAGCACCTCGGTGCTGACGGCTGCGGTGTCCACCACCAGCACGACCAGGGGTTCGGACGTCTCGGCGTAGAGCGCGTTGGCGACGGCCAGCATGGTGTGTTCGTCGGGTGAGGCGTGGAGGAACCCCTGGGTGCGCAGGGATTCGGCCTCGACGTCGCCGCCGCCCCGCCAGCGGGAGAGTTCGGTCAGGTGCAGTACGTGGGTCATGTACCGAGGCTAGAACGTTGAGTCGGCCCGGGTCTTTGGCCGGTGTACGCAGATGCGCGAAGGTCCCCTATGACGATGCCCCCGCAGGCGGCCGGGGGTGGGGTGTCTTTTTGGCTGGATCCCCTATTGTCCGGCCACCTTTCGGTGGAAATGATTTCTCTGTTGCCTGGGTTTTCTCTGTTGGCTGACGGTGCCCTCCTTTCCCGCCGCTCGATTGTGGCCGTCTCCGCTACGCGCGTCAAGGTCGTCGCCATCGAGCGCTTCGCGCGTCAACGGCGCTCCACCTTGACACGCTTCGCTGCGACGGCGGGTTGGCGTCTATGGGAAAGAGGGGCCGGGTGGTTGAGGTCCGAGCCATTTCGGGCTTCGCCCGAAAAACTCATTCTGTCGGCCTGGCGGCCGATGCCTGCCACTGCGCCGGAGCGTTGACGCTTGGCGGTGTCGCGGCCGGTCAATGCGGGAGGCGAAAACCCCGATGATCTTGCCTCTGTCTCCACCCTCGGCCGTCGAGAGTGGAGACAGGGGCAAATCACCACCATTCTGGTGTACATATGTCTGCTTTGCCCAAGAATGCGCACAGGGGGTCGGCCCCCTTTTCCCTGGAAGGCTTCTCCTTGGGAAACAGAAAGGCGGGTCGGGGTGGCCGGGTAAGGGTTTTATCACCCCCAGGATAGGTCCTTTCTGCGCCCTTATTGATATCCTTAGTGGTATGACTTCTTCTTTCGGGCAGTGCGGGAACACGGCGGGCAATACGCCCGCCGTTTCCGCCATGGATGCTGCCCGGAAGAACATCGCTTCGGAAATGGGCGAGGTGCCTCCGACCGGTGCGGCTGGTGAGGTGCTGGATGTGAGCTCGCAGGTGTGCGAGGACATGGAGCAGGCCCAGCTCGCGATGCTGCTGCGTCTGGCCCAGTTGGAAGCGGCTGGGACCCTGTTGGAGGCGGGTGGGCAGAGGTCGGTGCAGAACTGGCTGATCCACTCGGTGGGGATGGTCCCCGGTGAGGCCAACGGGCGCGCCGAGCTGGCCCGCCGGCTGTTCGCTCAGGAGCTGCCTGCCACCCGCCAGGGGTTGGATGAGGGGTTGTTGTCGATTGGGGAGGCGGTGGCGGTGTGCCGGGCCGCTGAGAGGGCGGTCAAGGCACGCAACACCGGCCGCCACCCCGATGCCGGGGAGTTTCGGCGGATGATGGAGGCCGGGATCGTGGCCGCTAAGGCTAAGGAGCCGGCGATGTCGACCTCCCACATCGCCCGGTTGGGTCGGGAGCTGTTGGCCACGTACAACCCGGCTGTGGTGGAAGAGCAGTACCATCGATGCGCCTGAGTTCACCCAAGGGTGGGAGATTTTCGTATCGGTAGCGCGCTGACCTGGCGGTATGCCGTTCGCGGTGGGGTGAAAGGGTCACTAAGAACCTGCTCGTAGGTAACCTTCGTGGCGTGGCATCG